>NZ_JBMSDU010000009.1:0-171125 GCF_049445835.1 Ancylobacter sp. VNQ12
GGCTTTCCGGCAGCAGCGCCGCCCCGGCAATGTCGGCAACGACGGCCGAGAGGTCGCGAAGAACCCCCGCCCCATCAACCAGCCCGGGCTTCTCCGAACCGAAAGACCCATAGCGCACGAGTTTCATTCCAGTCTCCTTCGAGGCGCCCTCGTGGGCCTCGGCATTCCGCACTCCCTGGCCGGGTGGGGAGGCCGCGAGGCGCCGCCAAATGCGATTTATAAAATATGATTTATTGTGCTAGGTCTGTCCATATCGTTCTTCACGGTGGATGTAAAACGGTTTAAAAATATGATTTATATGGGTATAGCGTAGAGCTGATGGCGACCGGATCGCGCGCCGCGGGGCGCTTTGCGCGGACTCGAGCGTCAAGTGCCTGTGCCCGGACGCGAATGGTGAGATCATCTCGCCCGTTCGGCCCGACCGAGAGATCGATCGGGTGGTGCGGGTGACCGATGTCGTGGAGAGGGAGATCAGCTTGGTGGAACGCTCATCTACGCCGCGCCGGCGCGCGGAGGAGGCGGATTCTCCCTCCGCGGTTGCGGAGGAGCGGGCCGCGCGCCAGATGCGCCCCTCGGGCTACCGGATCAGCGGCCTTCAGGGCCATGTGATCACCGAGCTCGGCCGCGCCATCGTCTCCGGACGCTTTGCGCCGGGAGAGCTGCTGCCGCGCGAGCCGGAACTCATGGCCGAATTCTCCGCGAGCCGTCCTTCGCTGCGCGAGGCGCTCAAGGTGTTGGCGGCCAAGGGTCTCATCGAGATGCGCCAGAAGGTGGGCACCAGGGTCCGTCCGCGCGATCTGTGGAACACGTTCGACAGCGATGTGCTGGGCTGGCACCTCGGCGAGGAGGGCACCAGCCCGGCGCAGCGCGACGGCATGCTGCGCGATCTCATCGAGCTGCGGCAGGTGATCGAGCCCAATGCCGCCCAGCTCGCCGCCGGCCGCGCGACCATGGAGGACCTGCGCCGCATCCGCACCGCTCTCCAGGCGATGGAGGCTGCGACGAGGGACATGGCGAGCTATGCCCGCGCCGATGTCGAGTTCCATATGGCCGTGTTCACGGCGAGCCACAATGTGCTGCTCGCCCGCTTCGCGCATCTCGTCGCCGATTTCCTGCGGGTGAGCTTCTCGATCCAGCAGGAAGCCCTCAACGAGCGCGACAACCGCATCGAGGACGATGTCGCCCAGCACCGGCTGGTGTTCGAGGCGATCAATAGCGGCGAAGGCGAGAGCGCCGCGCGGGCGATGCGCAACGTGATCCTCAACGGCAAGAACTCGCTGCTCGCGGCACTCGACTGAGCCTTGAGTGGCGCCTCCGCGCGTCCTTCCGCGCCGGCGGCGCGCCCTAGAAGGTCGCGGAGAGGCCGCCGTCGACGGGCAGGATCTGCCCCGTGACGTAGCGGGCATCGTCCGAGCACAGGAAGAAGGCCGGCCCGGCAATGTCGACGGGCTTGCCGGGCCGGCGCAGCGGAATGCGGCCGTGCTCGATATAGATGTCGCGAAACCAGGCGGCGTCATGCTCATGGCCGGCGCCGTCCGGCAGCTGCGCCATCCGCGTGTCGATGTAGCCGGGCGCCAGCGCGTTCACCACGATGCCCTCATCGGCGAGATCGCAGGCGAGCGCGCGGGTGAAATTGACCAGCGCACCCTTGGCCGTGGCGTAGGCGAGGGAATCGCGCGTGCCGCGCAAGCCCTGGATGGAGGCGATGTTGAGGATGCGCCGTCCCGGCCCCGCCTTGCGAATGAGCGGCAGCAGCGCCAGCGTCATGCGGATCGCGCCATCCTGGTTGATGTCGAGGATGGAGCGATAATGCGTGAAGGTCATTGTGGCGATGCCGGCGACGTCAAGGATCGCCGCATTGTTCACCAGGATCTCGCAGCGGCCATGGCGCGCCTCGATGGCGTTGGCGAGGGCGGCGACCGACGCCGGATCGGCGATGTCGACGCGCGCGGCCGTGGCGCCGTTGCCGAGGTCGGCGGCGACCTTGCCGGCGCCCGCCTCGTCGATGTCGGCGATCACCACATGTGCGCCCTCGGCGGCGAGCCGCTCCGCAATGCCGCGACCGATGCCATGGGCGGCTCCGGTGACGACGGCGACGCGTCCCTCAAGGCGACGGGCGAGCGGCGCGGGGGCAGTGGCATGGGTGTTCATGGGGATTCCGATGGGTGGAGACGTGTGGGTGGAGACGTGGGCGGGAGGAGCGACGACCGTGCGATTGCAGGGGCGAGTTGCGCCCCGTGCCGGCGGAAGGCCGGCGATCGACTTCAGTGCGCCATTATAAAATATGATGTTTTTGTCGGTCAATCGGCGGGCAACCACCAGAGGCGCCGGAGCCGTTGGAATGCAACGAAAATATGTCCTCCAAACGTCCGCGGGGCGTCGCGTTGCGATTGACGTAAAATATAAAATATGATTTTTTAATCGCAACGACAAAAACGGCTCTGACCGGCACCAGACGGAGAACGGACGATGAATTGGACGTCGAAGGCAGTCGCGGCATCGCTGGCCGCAGTCACTCTTCTCGCATCGGCGGCGGCATTTGCCGGGCCGAAGGGGGAGGTGCGTCTTCTTGCCTATGAAGGCTATGCCGACCCCGCCTGGACGGAAGAGTTCGAGAAGGAGACCGGCATCACCGTGAAGGTGACCTATGTCGGCGGCGTCGACGAACAGATCGCCAAGATGAAGGCGTCGAACGGCAAGGACTACGACGTCGTCACGGTCGACACGGCGAGCCTCAAGGCCTTCGCCGACCAGAAGCTCATCGCCCCGATCGACAAGGACAAGCTGACCAGCGCCAAGAACCTGCTCCCCGAGTTTCGCGAGATGAGCAACGCCACCTTCGGCGGCGCCACCTATGGCGTGCCGTGGGCCTGGGGCTCGCTCGGCATGGTCTATGACAAGAAGACCTTCCCGACGGCGCCCGACAGCTGGGAGGTGCTGTGGGACCCGAAGTTCAAGGGCAAGGTCATCGCCCTCGATGACGCCAATAACGACATCAATTTCGGCGCCATCGCGCTCGGCATCAAGGATCCCTTCAATCTCACGGACGCGCAGTTCGCCGAGGTGAAGGCCAAGCTCATCGCGCTCAAGAAGAACCTGCTGACCTATTTCGCCGGCTTCGACGAAGGCACCACCATCTGGAGCGAGAACGATGTGGTGCTCATGTTCTCCATGGGCGAACTCGCGGCGATCAATCTCCAGAAGAAGGGGTTCGATGTCGGCTATGTCATTCCCAAGGAGGGCGCGGTCGGCTGGCTCGACAACCTGACGGTGAGCGCCGGCACGGCCAACACCGACGCCGCCTATGCCTGGATGAATTTCGCGCTGCAGAAGAAGATCGGCGCCGACATGGCCAAGAAGTTCGGCTATGGCGCGACCACGGACGCGGCGCAGGGCATGGACTACGCCAATCGCCTGATCTGGGCGCAGAATCCGGAAGATTACACGCGCCGCCAGGCCATCTGGAACGAGGTCAAGGCCGCGAACTGAGCCGGCCTGCTCCAGCTTCCGACGGGATGCTCCCAAGCTGAGGCGCGGGGCATCCCGCCTACCTCCGGCGGCAATGATGGCTGCCGCCCCTTTTGGACCATTCGGCGGGACGACACGCGTGCAGCCTCTTCTCCATCTCGAGAACATCTCGAAGCGCTATGGCAGCGTGCGTGTGCTCGACGGCATCGACATCACCGTTGCCGACAATGAGTTCCTCACCATCCTCGGCCCCTCGGGTTCCGGCAAGACGACGATCCTGCGCATCATCGGCGGGTTCGAGAGGCTGGACGGCGGCCGGCTCATGTTCGAGGGGCGTGATCTGGCCTCGGTGCCGATCAACCGGCGGCCCTTCAACACCGTGTTCCAGGACTACGCGCTGTTCCACCACATGAACGTGGCGGAGAATGTCGGCTACGGCCTCAAGGTCCGTGGCCGGCCGCGTGCGGAGATCGCCGCCAGGGTCGCCGAGGTGCTGGAGACTGTCGGCCTCGGCGCCTTCGGCGCGCGCTACCCCGCGCAGCTCTCCGGCGGCCAGCGCCAGCGCGTGGCGCTCGCCCGCGCCATCGTCTGCGAACCTCGCCTCATCCTGCTCGACGAGCCGCTTTCCGCGCTCGACGTGGAGTTGCGCGGGCAGATGCAGCGCTTCCTGAAGTCGCTTCAGCGCCGGCTCGGCATCGCTTTCGTGTTCATCACCCATGATCAGGAAGAGGCGATCGCGCTGTCCGACCGCATCATCGTGGTCAATCGCGGCCGGATCGAGCAGGAGGGGCCGCCGGAACAGCTCTATCGCCGCCCGCGCACGCCGTTCACCGCCGGCTTTCTGGGCGAGAACAACCTGATCGCCGGCACGCTGGCCGGAGCGGATGAAGCGCTGTGCCACGTCGACACCGCCGTCGGACGTCTCGCCGCGACGGTGGACGGTGCCGCGCCGCCGACCGGCAGCATGGTGCTAGTCGCGGTGCGGCCCGAGCACATCACCCTCGCGCCCGTGGGGGATACGACCTCGGGGGCACTGGAAGCCGAAGTGGCGGACATACGTTTCCTCGGCGCCAACATCGTCATCGAGTTCCGCCATCCGGCGCTGCCGGGCACCTTGCTGAAGGTGCGCCGGCTGGCGGACGGCTCCACTACCGGCCTTCGGGTCGGCCAGCGCCTCGCGCTCGGCTGGCCGGCGGCCGATGCCGCGCTCATCGCGGCGAATGTCGAGGGGGCGAGGGAATGAGTACCCGCCAGCCGACCGCCTCCGATGTCCCGCGCCGGCGCGGTGCCGCGGCGACGGCCGTGCTGTGGCACGGGCTCAATCTCGGCCTGCCGCTGATCTTCGTGGTGATCCCGATCCTGTCCTTCGTGCTGGTCAGCTTCTGGACGCTCGAGGACGGGCAGATCGTCCATACGCTGACCCTGGCGAATTATCGCGCCTTCTTCACCGAGGGCAGCTACCTCCCGGTCTATCTGGCGACCGTCGGGCTGTCGCTGCAGGTGACGCTGGTCAATGTGGTGCTGGCCACCGCCATCGCGGTGTTCATCTTCCGCCGGACGCCGCGCGTGCGCTTCCTCATCCTGATGAGCTTCATGCTGCCGCTGTTCATGAGCTACATCATCAAGGTCTATTCGATCCGCAGCATTCTCGGCCAGCGCGGCCTCCTGAACGAGGGGCTGATGGCGCTGGGCCTGGTGGACCAGCCGATCGAGGCGCTGCTGTTCTCGCGCACCGCCATCTTCATCGCGCTCGCGGTGCTCTATCTGCCCTACGCGATCCTGCCGATCTATCTGGCGCTCGACCGTATCCCGGCGAACTACCTCGCCGCTTCCGCCGACCTCGGCGCCACCTCCTACCAGGCGCTGCGCGATATCGTGCTGCCGCTCGGCCGGCCCGGCATCGCGGCGGCGACGGTCTTCACCTTCATCCTCACCTTCGGCGACTTCGTCACCCCGCAAATGGTCGGCGGTACGCAGGGCTTCACCTTCGGCCGCATCGTGTTCAGCCAGTTCGGGCTGGCGCTCAACTGGCCGCTCGGCTCGGCGCTGGCCGTCATCCTGCTCGCCACCACGCTGCTCGCGGTGGCGCTCGCCGGCCTCACCCTCAGGCGGGAGCATGTGCGATGAAACAGCGGGCGCCGTTTATCGACACGCTGCTCGGCCTCACCGCCCTCACCGGCCTCATCGCGCTCTACGCCCCCCTCCTCGCCGCCACCGTGCTGTCGTTTTTCCAGATCGTGCGGGTGCGGGGGAAGCTGGGCTTCGCGCCCTTCTCGCTCGAGCCCTACACCGCGCTGCTCACCAATGGTGAGATCCTCTCGGCGCTCGGCACCTCGCTCATCGTCGCCGTGGTGGCGAGCTTCGCCTCGCTGGTGCTGGCGCTGATGTTCGCGTTCTATTTCGTCTCGGCGCGGCGCGGGCTGGGTACGCTGATGCAGGTCATGGTGTTCCTGCCCTTCCTGCTGCCGCCGATCATCACTGGCCTGTCGCTGCTGATCGCCTTCCGCGAGGCGGAGTTCGCTCGAGGGCTCGCCACCATCATCATCGGCCACATCGTGTTCATCGTGCCGGTGGTCTACCGCACCGTGCTGGTCCGCCTGCAACTGCTTGGCGGCAGCCTGACCGAGGCGTCGCTCGATCTCGGGGCCTCCCATGTGCAGACGCTGTTCCACGTGATCCTGCCGCAGATGCGGCCGGCGCTGATTTCCGGCGTGCTGCTCGCCTTCGCCATCTCCTTCGATGAGACGCTGATCACGCTGTTCGTCGCCGGGTCCGAGACGACGCTGCCGATCCGCCTGTGGGCGATGATGCGCGTCGGCTTCGTGCCGGAAATCAACGCGCTGGCGACCCTCATCCTGCTGTTCACCGCCGCCATCACCTTCGCCATCGGGCTGATCCAGCGCGGCCAGGCGGAGCGTGCCTGAACGCTCCGCCGCCGGACTGCCGACGATCCAGTTCCAAACCCCCTTTCGGGAGAAGACGCGTTCCCATGAAAATCGAGACCGTCGATTTTTTCTATCTGGCCATGCCCGAGATCACGACCGCAGCCGATGGCAGCCAGGATGCGCTTATCGTGCGCGTCACGGCCGGCGGCTTCAGCGGCTGGGGTGAGTGCGAAGCCGCGCCGCTGCCCTCCATCGCCGCCTTCATCTGCCCGATGTCGCACGGTGCCTGCCAACCGGTGCAGAATGCCGTGCTCGGTCAGCGGCTCGATACGCCGGCCGACATCGCCCGCATCGCCCATCAGGTGGAATATGACTGCATGGACCTGCTGCAGGCGGCACACACCTGGTCCGGCATCGAGATGGCCTTGTGGGATCTGCTGGGCAAGGCGCGGGGCGAGCCGACCTGGAAGCTGCTCGGCTATGACCGCTCGTTCCGCAAGACGCCCTACGCCTCGCAGTTGTTCGGTGACACGCCGCAGGGGACGCTGGAGCGCGGGCGTCGTGCCCGTGCCGACGGCTTTCGCGCGGTGAAGTTCGGCTGGGGTCCGATCGGTCGCGGCGCGCTCCGGATCGATGTCGACCATTTCGTCGCCGCTCGCGAGGGGCTCGGCCCCGACGGCATCCTGCTGGTCGATGTCGGGCAGATCTTCGGTGAGGATGTCGAGGCCGCCGCGCAGCGCGTGCCGGCGCTGGAGGCGGCGCGGACGACCTGGCTCGAGGAGCCCTTCGTTGCCAACGCCTATGGCGAATATGCCGCTCTGGCCGGGCGCACCCGCGTGAAGATGGCCGGCGGGGAGGGCGCGCACAATTTCCACATGGCGCGCAACCTCATCGACTATGGCAATATCGGCTTCGTGCAGATCGACTGCGGGAGGATCGGCGGCATCGGTCCGGCCAAGCGGGTCGCCGACCACGCGCGGGCGAAGGGCGTCACCTATGTGAACCACACCTTCACCTCCAATCTGGCGCTCAGCGCCTCGCTGCAGCCCTTCGCCGGCGTGGCGGAAGCGACGATCTGCGAGTATCCGGTGGCGCTACAGCCGCTCGCGGTGGAACTGACCGCCAATCACATCTTGCGTGACGCGGATGGCGAGATCGCCGCGCCGGAGGCGCCCGGCCTCGGCATCGAGATCAACCCCACCGCACTGGAGGTCTACCGGGTCGAGGTCGAAATCGCGGTCGGAGGACGCACCGTGTTCCGCTCGCCGGTTGCGGCGTGAACGAGCGGGCGTGGAGGCGCGAGTGAACACGGCCGAGCCATCGACTTCCGCATCCCTCCGGCCCGCCATTCGTGTGATTGCGCAGACCGATGATCTGCTGGGCGAGGCCCCGCTCTGGCATCCGCTGGATGGCTGCCTCTATTGGCTCGATCTTGCCGGGACCCGCCTGCACCGTATCAATGGTCATGGCGGCATCACAACACGCCGGATCGATCGCCCGGCCCCGCTGGGCGCCATCGTGGCCGGTCCTGCGGTGGGATGCCTCGTGCTCTGCGCCCTTGACGGGCTGTCGCTCTACGACTGGTCCAGCGACACGCTGTCGCCGCTGTGCCATCCCGAGGCGTCACGCAACGCCATCGGCTATAACGACGCCAAGGTGGATCGCTCCGGCCGGCTATGGATAGGTACGAGCGATCTCGCAGAGCAGGAGCCGCGCGGCGCCCTGTGGTGCTGGACGCCGGGCGCTGCGCCGGTACTGGCGGATGCCGGCTTCACGGTGGTCAACGGGCCCGCCTTCTCCCCGGACGGGGGTACGCTCTATCTGAGCGACAGCGTCGGCCGGCGCGTTCTGGCTTATGACGTTGCGCCCGGTGAGTCGGTGCTCACCAATCGCCGGGTCTTCGCCACAATGGCGGTCGACGAGGGCTATCCGGACGGCCTGACCGTCGATGCCGAGGGCGGGCTCTGGGTGGCGCATTGGGATGGCTGGCGCATCACCCGGTTTTCGCCGGAAGGCGAGCGCACGCTGGTGGTTCCGATGCCGGTGCCGCGCATCACCAGTCTGGCCTTTGGCGGGGAGGGGCTGGCGACGCTGTTCGCGACCAGCGCCCGGCTCGAACTCGCCGAGCCACTGCTGTCCGCCGCGCCGCTTTCGGGCGCGCTTTTCGCCGTCGATGCCGGGGTGCCCGGCGCGGCGGAGCGGGCGTTCGTTCCGGTGTAAATTCCACGCCGGCAGTAGCCGGCTCACTCCGCTGCAAGCGCGGTCTGAAGGGCGGCGCGTGCCGCCCTTATATGGCGGCGCATGAGGATCTCGGCGAGCTCGCCATCGCGCTGGCCGATCGCCTCGGTGATGCGCAGATGTTCCTTCCAGGCCTCGCGCCCGCGGCCCTGCACGGTACGGTGCAGCCGCCGGCACAGGCGCAGGCGGGGGTAGAACTGTTCGCAGAGCAGGTCGGCGAGAATGGGGTTGCCGCTGCCACGGGCGATGCGCCGGTGGAAATCGGTCTCCGGATCGTCCTGCAGATAGGCGCCGAGCGGGTTGCGCTCGATCTCGCCGCGATGACCGGCAACCAGCGCTTCCAGGGCGGCGACCTCACTCATTTCCATATGGGTCGCTGCCAGCCGCGCGGCCATGCCCTCCATCGCCTCGCGCACATCGAGCAAGGCGAGAAACTCGGCGGCGCTCGGCTGGGCGACGCGGGCGCCCTGATTAACCGCGTAGGTGACGAGCCCGCGCTCCTGCAGGCGGCGGATCGCCTCGCGCACTGGCGCCCGGCTGGCGCCGAAGGAGCGGGCGATGGCGGGCTCGGATAGCTTCTCGCCGGGCGCGAGCGTGCCGGCGAGAATGGCGCGCGTCAGGTCGTCATAGAGACGCGAGGCGAGGCCGCTGCTGCCGAGCGGATCCCCTGTCGCTTCCGTCTGATCCGCGTTCAACATGTCGACACCTTTTCGTCGTCGCTCCTGTGCCGGCGCGCAGCGGCCTTCCTTATAGCTGATTTGCCGCGCGGCGCGCGCTTGCTCGTGTCGCCGGGTGCTCGCTAGCGCCTCCACCTCCAGAGTGTCGACATAATATGGGAGTGATTGCAAATTTTGTTTGTGTTTTCCCGGCTGGCGACTAGAAATGTCGACATAACGAAGAATGAGGCGGCGAAAATCGCCTTGGAAGCGCGGCAAAAGGAGACGTCGGGAACGCCATGTCCAGCCACAACAACAATGAACGTCCCGCCCCCGATGGCGTCCTCGTCGATATCGCCGACTACGTTCTCAACTATCGTGTCGACAGTTCCCTCGCTTATGAGACCGCCCGCAACTGCCTGATCGATACGCTCGGCTGCGGGCTCGAGGCCCTGGAATATCCCGCCTGCACCAAGCTGCTCGGGCCGATCGTGCCCGGTACGGTGGTGCCGAACGGGGCAAGGGTGCCCGGCACGCCGTATCAGCTCGACCCGGTGCAGGCCGCGTTCAACATCGGCACGATGATCCGCTGGCTGGACTTCAACGATTGCTGGCTGGCCGCCGAATGGGGCCACCCCTCCGACAATCTCGGCGGCATCCTCGCCGTCGCCGACTGGCTGGCGCGCAACGCGGTGGCCACCGGCCGCACGCCGCCGACCATGCGCGACGTGCTGACCGCCATGATCAAGGCGCACGAGATCCAGGGCTGCATCGCGCTGGAGAACGCGTTCAACAAGGTCGGTATCGACCATGTCGTGCTGGTCAAGGTGGCCTCGACTGCCGTGGTTGCCGGCCTGCTCGGCCTGACGCGCGAGGAGATCATCAACGCGCTGTCGCTCGCCTTCGTCGACGGGCAGGCGCTGCGCACCTATCGCCACGCCCCGAATGCCGGCTCGCGCAAGAGCTGGGCGGCGGGTGACGCCACCAGCCGGGCCGTTCGTCTCGCCTTGATCGCGCAGACCGGCGAGATGGGCTACCCCTCGGTGCTGACCGCGCCGACCTGGGGCTTCTACGACGCCTCGTTCCGCGGCAAGCCGTTCTCCTTCCAGCGGCCTTACGGCTCCTATGTGATGGAGAATGTGCTGTTCAAGATTTCCTACCCGGCGGAGTTCCACGCCCAGACGGCGGTGGAGGCGGCGATGAGCCTTTATCGCACGCTGGCGGATTCCGGCCGCAGCGCCGCGGACATCGCCGCCGTCCGCATCCGCACCCATGAGGCGTGCATCCGCATCATCGACAAGAGCGGGCCGCTGCACAATCCGGCCGACCGCGACCACACCATCCAATACATGGTCGCCGTGCCCCTGCTGTTCGGCCGGCTCACCGCCTCGGATTACGAGGACGCGGTCGCCGCCGATCCGCGCATCGATGCGCTGCGGGCCAAGATCACCTGCGTCGAGGACCCGGCCTTCACCCGCGACTACCACGACCCGGAGAAGCGCTCGATCGCCAATGCCATGACCATCGAGCTCACCGACGGCACGGTGCTGCCGGAAGTGCTGGTGGAATATCCGATCGGCCACAAGCGCCGGCGCGCGGACGGCATTCCGCTGCTGGAGGCGAAGTTCCGCACCAACCTCGCCCGCCGCTTCGTGGAGAAGCGCCAGCGCGCCATCCTCGATGTCTCGCTCGACCAGGGGCGGCTCGAGGCGATGGCGGTCAACGACTATGTCGATCTGTACGCCAACTGAAGGCCGTGTCCCATGCCCTATCTGGTGAACACTGATCTTCCCACGGAGCCGGCCGGCCGCCGGTTCCGCGCGTTGGTGGAGGCGGGCGGCGTCGTCGAGCTTCCCGGCGCGCATAACGGCATGGCCTCATTGCAGGCCAAGGTTGCTGGCTTCAAGGGGTTGTATCTCTCCGGCGCGGCGATGACCGCATCGATGGGCCTGCCCGATCTCGGCATCATCACCGTCGACGAGGTGGCCTTCTTCATCCGACAGATCGCCCGGGCGAGCGGCCTGCCGCTGCTCGTAGATGGCGACACCGGCTATGGCGAAGCGCTCAACGTGATGCACATGGTGCGCACCTTCGAGGACGCCGGCGCCGGGGCGGTGCATATCGAGGACCAGCTGCTGCCGAAGAAGTGCGGCCATCTCAACGACAAGAAGCTGGCCGACGCCCACGACATGGCGGCCAAGGTCGCGGCCGCCGCCCGCGCCCGGCGCGACCTCTACATCATCGCCCGCACCGATGCCGCCGCCAGCGAGGGCATCGACGGGGCGTTGGCCCGCGCCCGGCTCTATATCGAGGCCGGAGCGGATGCGATCTTCCCGGAGGCGCTGACCACGGCGGAGATGTTCCGCACCTTCGCCGAGCGCATGCCGCGCGGCGTGCCGCTGCTGGCCAACATGACGGAGTTCGGCCGCACGCCCTTCTTCACCACCTCGGAATTCGGGGCGATGGGCTATCGCATGGTGATCTGGCCGGTCTCCGCCCTGCGCGTCGCCAACAAGGCGCAGGCGGCGCTTTATCAGGCGATCCGCAGGGATGGCGGTACCCACCGAATGCTCGACGCGATGCAGACCCGTGCCGAGCTCTATGACCTGATCGGGCTGCACGACTACGAGGCGCTCGACGCCTCCATCGTCCAGACGGTCATCCCCACCGGCGTGCCCCAGCGCGGAGGGGCGGCCTGAAGCGAGACGTGCCCGCACCATTGCTCCACCGCCACGGCGGAATCTGAAAGCCGGCAGCCCGGATCCTCCGGGCAAGACACGGCGAAACCGAACGAGGAAACGACATGTCCAACGCCAAGACGACTGACGCACCCATGAGGCGGCACCTACGCCGCGCCACCCTCGGACTGGCGGGCGGCCTCGCCCTTGCCCTGTCCGGCGGTCTCGCTCTCGCCGACCCGGCCAGGGTGCTGATCCCCGCCAATCCCGGCGGCGGCTGGGATGGCGCCGGCCGCCAGACCATGGCGGCGATGAACCAGGCGAAGATTTTCACCGATGGGGTGAGCTTCACCAACAAGGGCGGCGCGGCTGGCACGATCGGTCTTGCCGAATTTGTGCGCACCGCCAAGGGCGACGACAACGCCCTGCTGGTGACCGGTGTGATCATGGTCGCCGGCATCATCACCAACAAGACGCCGGTGTCGCTGAACGACACCACGCCGCTGGTGCGGCTCACCAACGAGTACAACGCCATCGCCGTGCCGGCGGATTCGCCGATCAAGACGCCGCAGGACTTCATCGCGGCGCTGAAGGCCGATCCGGGTGCGCTGTCGGTGGGCGGCGGCTCGGCGGGCGGCGCGGACCACGTAATGCTCGCCATGCTGGCCAAGCATGCCGGCGCGCCGGTGAACAAGATCAACTTCGTCGCCTTCTCCGGCGGCGAGATCCTGGCCGCGCTCGGCGGCGGCAAGATCAAGGCGGCGATCTCCGGCGCCTCGGAATTCCGCCAGTTCGCTCAGTCCGGCCGCATTCGCATCATCGCCGTGTCGGGCCCCACCCGGCTCGAAGGGCTCGACGTGCCCACGCTGAAGGAGTCCGGCATCCCGGTCGAAATCGGCAACTGGCGCGGCTTCGTCGGCGCGCCAGGCATGAGCGAGGCCGGCAAGAAGACCTGGCTCGATCGCTTCGCCAAGCTGCACACCAGTGACGTTTGGAAGACCACCCTGAAGAACCAGGGCTGGGAGGACGCCTATCTCGCCGGTCCCGACTTCGTCAGCTTCCTCAAGGCCGAAGAGACCAACTGGGCGCAGGCGCTCCGGGAAGTCGGCATCGTCCAGTGACGCCCGGCCTATGACCCCTTCCTCGACGGGGACAGGGGTGGGTTGAGGGGTCTTCAACGCCCCTCAACCGTGTAGTCGCTCATCGACCCGTTTCGCGGGCCGCCTCTCCGCCGAAGCCGGATTTGTCCGGCTTCGGCCTCGCCAGAACCGAATTCGGCGACAGCCGGGTTCGGGCGGGGAGAGGGAATGCCGACCCGCCACATCACGTCATGGAGCCAGCCCATGTCCCCCATTGACGAACCTCGCGCCGGCGGGCCACCCGCCCGGCCGTGGTGGATCGGCCTTGCCGTGCTCGCCATGGGCCTCGTCTGGATCTATGGCGCCACCAGCATCCAGTCGACCACGGCCTTTGTCGGCATGGGGCCGGAGATCATGGTTGCCGCCGTCGGGGCGGGCCTGGTCGTGCTCGGCGTGCTTCTCTTGGTGCAGATCGCCCGCGGCGAGACCTTCCGCCCGCAGGAGGAGGAAAACGCCGACGCCGACGCCCCGCCGTCGCGCCGCGCCTTCCTGCTGTCGCTGGCCGGCGTCGCGCTGCCGCTCGCCACCATACGCTGGCTGGGCTTTCCGCTGACGGCGGCGATCGGCTTCACGCTGGTGACGCACGCGTTCGGCTCGCGGCGCACCCTGTTCGATCTCGCGGTGGGCGCCGCTGTCGGCGTGGGGGCGTGGTTCATGTTCTCCAAGCTGGGCATCGACCTCGGCCCGTTCCTGCCGCTGATCCGGTGACATCATGGACACGCTGACCCAACTCGTCGCCGGCTTCGCCATCGCGTTGCAGCCGATCAACTTGTTCTGGGCGCTGGTGGGCTGCGCGCTCGGTACGGCGGTGGGCGTGCTGCCCGGCATCGGGCCGGCGCTGACCATCGCGCTGCTGATGCCGGTCACCGCGCAGGTGGCGCCGGAATCGGCGTTCATCATGTTCGCCGGCATTCTCTATGGCGCGCTCTATGGCGGCTCGACCACCTCGATCCTGCTCAACACGCCGGGCGAGAGCGGCTCGGTGATGACCGCGCTCGAGGGCAACCGCATGGCCCGCACGGGGCGCGGCGCGGCGGCACTGGCGACGGCGGCGATAGGCTCCTTCGTCGCAGGCACCTTCGGCACGCTTGCGCTGACCTTCCTGGCGCCGGCCATCGCCGAACTCGCCTTCATCTTCGGCCCGGAGGACTATTTCGCGCTGATGATCCTCTCCTTCACATCCGTTGCTGTGGTGATGGGGACCTCGCGCGTGCGTGGCTTCACCGCGCTGTTCTTCGGCCTTGCGCTCGGTACCATCGGCATCGACACGCAGACCGGGCAGAGCCGCATGGTGTTCGGCACGCTGGAACTGCTCGATGGCATCTCCTTCACCGTCGTCCTCGTCGCCTTGTTCGCCGTCGGCGAGACGCTCTATGTCGCCAGCCGCAGCTCACAGGTGCAGGCGGTGATCAACCCGCTGTCGGGCGGCATCTGGATGACGAGGGAGGACTGGGCACGCTCGTGGAAGCCGTGGCTGCGCGGCACCTTCATCGGCTTTCCCATAGGCTCGCTGCCGGCCGGCGGCACGGAGATCCCGACCTTTCTGTCCTACACGCTGGAGCGACGGCTGAGCCCGCATCCGGAACAGTTCGGCGAAGGGGCGATCGAGGGCGTCGCGGGGCCGGAAGCGGCGAACAATGCCGCCGCGGCCGGCATATTGGTGCCGCTGCTCACCCTCGGCCTGCCCTCGACCGCGACGGCGGCGGTGCTGCTGGCGGCCTTCCAGAATTACGGGCTACAGCCGGGGCCGCTGCTGTTCGCCACCAATCCCGGCCTGCTGTGGGGGCTCATCGCCTCGCTCTATATCGGCAATGTCATCCTCTTGGTGCTCAACCTACCGCTGGTCGGCATCTGGGTGCGGTTGCTGCTCATCCCGCGCCCTTACATCTATGCCGGCATCGTGGTGTTCGCGCTGGTCGGCGTGTGGGGGCTGTCGACCTCGTGGATGGATATCGCGCTGATGTGCGGGCTCGGCCTCATCGGCTACATGGCGCGGGTCTACGACTTCCCGATCGCCCCGGCGCTGATCGGCCTCATCCTTGGCCCGCAGGCGGAAATCCAGCTGCGCCGGGCACTGGCGGTGAGCCAGAATGACTGGACGGTGCTGGTCTCGACGCCGATCTCCGCCGGCCTGCTCGCGGTTGCCGCGCTGGTGCTGGTGCTGCCGCTGCTGCTCCGGCGCATGCGGCGGGCCGAGCGGAGGATCGAACAGGAAGTGGCGACGAAATAGCCGATCCTCCCGCCGGACGCGGGTCTCCGGCGGGGGCATTTCTGGCTTCTATACTTCCGAACGGCTCTGTCTTGGTCTTCTCCTTGGATATGGGAACGGCCGCATTCAGGCGATGCCGCGCTCGAACAGCCGGCCGGCGGCGGGCTGGGCGTCGTCGATGCCGGCGAGGCGCAAAGCGTGCCAGGCCATGGCGTGGTTGGACGAGGTGATGGGCAGTCCGGTGCGCTCCTCGATACGCGCGACGGCCTCCGCCACCCGCAGGCTGGTACAGGAGACGAAGATCGCTTCGATGCCAGGGGCCTGTTCGGCCAGCCGTTCCGCCGCCGCTACGATTGACTCCACCGAGATGCGTGCCGCCTCGCGATCATCCTGCCGGTTGAAGGTGGCGTAGGCGTCGACCTGCACGCCGCGGGAGACGAAATAATCCGCCATGCCCGCCGTGATCTCCGGCGTATAGGGCGTCAGCATGGCGATGCGCCCGACATTCAGTGCGTCGAGGGCGGCGAGCGTGGCGGTGACCGGCGTGGTGCAGGCGGCCCCCGGTCGGGCCTTTCTGATCTCGCCGAACACATACTCCTCGCCCAGCAGCATGGTCGCCGAGGTGCAGCCGAAGGCGACGACGTCGAGCGACAGGCCGGGCAGGATGAGGTCGGTCGCCGGCGCGATGCGCGGGCCGATGGCGCGCAACGTGCTGGGAGTAATGTCGAAATCGCTGTGCAGCCGCGACTCGTAAAGTGCCACGCCCGGTATCGTGAGCAGGTTGCGGAATTCGTACTCGATAGTCTGGTCGGTGCCGAGCACGACGAGGCCGATATTGGCCCGCTCGCCGATGCGCGGGGCGAGATCGGAGGGCAGCACGCCGAAATCGATGGGGGCGATGAGAGACTCGATTGGGGGCATTGAGGAACTCTCCCGAGATGCGTCAGGCGACAAGGCCGTCCATGGGAATGGCCGGTGTGCGGCCGGCGATGAGGTCGGCGGTGATGCGCGCCGATCCGTGCGACATGGTCCAGCCGATATGGCCGTGGCCGGTATTCAGATAGAGATTGTCGAGCTGCCGCCGCCCGAAGAAGGGCAGGTTGGTTGGTGTCATCGGACGCAGGCCCGCCCACATCTCGGCGCGGTCATAATCGGCGCCCTCTGGGTAAATCTCCTGCGTCACTTTCTTCATGAAGGCGAAGTCGGCCGGCTTGTGGCTCTTGTCGTAACCGGCGAATTCGGCGGTGGCGGTGACGCGCAGCCGGTCGCCGAAGCGCGAGATAGCGACGAGGTTGTGCTCGTCCACTGCCGCCACGCTCGGCGGTTTCGGTTGGTTGCCGACGGGAATGGTGAGCGAATAGCCCTTGATCGGATAGATCGGCAGCGAGATGCCGACCGTGCGGGCGAGCCCGGCACTGGAGGTGCCGAGCGCCAGCACATAGGCGTCGCCCGTCACCATGCCCTTGTCGGTTGCTACGCCGGTGATGTGGTCGCCGGCGGTCTCCAGCCCGATGATGGCCGTACCGGTGCGGACGTCGCCGCCGCGCCGGGCGACGATGCCGGCCAGCGCGTGGGTGAATTTGGCGGGATCGCCGGTCTCGTCGGTCGGGCACCAGATGGCGCCGACGATCTTCTCGCGCGCATGGGCCAGCGCCGGATCGAGCGCCATCACCTCGTCGCGGCCGAGCACCTTGATGAACTGCCCGTCGGATTCCAGCAGCCGCATATTGGCGATGCCGGCGTCGAGCGCCTGCTGGCTGCGGTGGAAATAGAGGATGCCGCGGTCGTTGCGGTCATAGGAAAGGTCTTCCTCGCCGATCACCTCCTGAAGCACGGCTTGCGAATAGGCGGCGAGCCGGTGCTTGAGCAGCGTGTTGCGCCTCGCCTTGTCCGCCGTGCACTCCATCAGGAACTGCCACGACCAGGTATAGAGCCGAGGGTCGGCCGAGAGCTTGAAGCGCAGCGCCTGATCCTTCAGCACCAGCGACTTCAAGAGCGTCATCGGCGCCTTGGGCGAGGACCACACGAAGGAGTGGCCGGGCGCGATCATGCCGGCATTGCCCCAGCTGGTCTCGTCCGCCACCTGCGCATTCTTTTCCAGCAGCACGACCTCGTGGCCGTCCTTCTGCAGTTGATAGGCGGTGGTGACGCCGACGACGCCGCCACCGAGAACGATGATCCTCATGCCAGCCCCGCATTTCCGCTTTACCCGGCGACAAAGTGAATACACTTTAGAATTCAGATGGAGCCGCGCAATCTCGAATATTGGGCAGGCGGCGCACACGCGATAAGCAGGCTCAGGAGAAGGTGCGGCGGATCAGCGATGACGAAGCAGGAATTCATGGAGACCGAAGGCCGGCGCGGGCGCGCCGCCGACAGCGTCGAGCGCATCTACGCCACGCTCAAGGAACTCGCCGCCGAATACGCATTTCGTCCGGGCGAGAAGATCAACGAGGCCGAGCTTGCCTCCCGCCTGTCGGTCAGCCGCACGCCGGTGCGCGCGGCGCTCAACCGGCTGGAGCGCGACGGTTTTGTCGTCACCGTGCCGAACAAGGGCTTTTATGCGCGCGAAATCAGCCCGGATGGAGTGCGCGAGCTGTACGAATTGCGCGCCGCCATCGAGCGTGCGGCCTTCGCGCTGGCCTGCCGGCGCGCCGGCGATGGGGAGATCGAAGCCACCATCGCCACGTGGGAGCGGCACAATGACCTCGCCGGGGAAGGCTCATGGACGCGGATCGCGCTGGCGGACGAAGCCTTCCACATGGCTCTGACGCGGCTGTCGGGCAACGGGCAGATGGCGCTTGCGCTGGAATCGGTGTCGTCGCGACTTCGCTTCTTCCGCCGCATTGCGCTGGAAGTGCTGACACAGCGCGCGCAGAGCTATCAGGAACACGCCGCCATCATCGACGCGCTGCGCCGGCGCGACGCCGCCGGCGGGGCGGAACTGGTGGAGCGGCACATCACGCTGTCTTCCGAGCATGCGGTCGAGGTCGCGACGCGCGGGCTCGCGCGCATCTTCTTCGGCGACGCGGCCTGAGGACGACCGCCTACCCCAGCGGCGCCGGCCCCTTCGGCCCGCCGACATATTCGGAAAAGCCGCGCGAGACGTAACCGCCGAGCGGGCGAGTGCCGACCATCTCTCCCTCGCGCATGACGATCTGCCCGCGTACCAGCGTCATGACCGGCCAGCCGGTGATCTGCATCCCCTCGTAAGGGGTGTAGTCGCAGCCATCGTGCAGCAGATCATGCGTCAGGGTAAGCCTGCGCGCTGGGTCCCAAAGCGCGATGTCGGCGTCCGAGCCGATGGCGATGGTGCCCTTGCGCGGGTGCAGGCCATAGATGCGCGCATGGTTGGTGGAGGTGAGCGCCACGAAGCGCTGCAGCGAGATGCGCCCCTTCACCACGCCTTCGGAGAAGAGGATCGGCAGCCGCGCGGCGATGCCGGGAATGCCGTTGGGAATCCAGCGGAACGAGGTTCGCCCGCGCGGGGTGAGCTTGCCGGCGGCATCGTCATAGCGGAACGGGCAGTGGTCGGAGGAGAACACGTCGAACGCGCCGTCCTCGATGCCCTGCCAGCATTCCTTCTGGCTGGCGACATCGCGCGGCGGCGGGGAGCAGACATATTTCGCCCCCTCCATGTTCAGCCCGTCGAGGTCGTCCGCGGTGAGGGTGAGATATTGCGGGCAGGTCTCCGACAGGATCTTTAGCCCGGCGCGGCGGCCGCGGCGGATCTCGTCCAGCGCCTCGCCATTGGAGACATGCACCACCATCAGCGGCACGTCGGTGATCTGGGCGAGCGAAATGGCGCGGTGCGTCGCCTCGCGCTCCACCGCGATCGGCCGCGAGGTGGCGTGGTGGCGCGGCGCGGTGCGGCCCTCGCGTTCCAGCCGCTCGGTGAGGAAGCGGATGGCGTCGTAATTCTCCGCGTGGATCATCACCAGCGCGCCAGTCTGCCGCGCGACTTCCATCACCTTCAGGATTTCGAGGTCGGTGAGACGCAGATCCTCATAGGTCATGAACACCTTGAAGGAGGTGTAGCCGTCGTCGATCAGCGCCGGCAGTTCCTGCCCGAGCACGCTCTCGGTGGGGTCGCTGACGATGAGGTGGAAGGACACGTCGACATGGCAGTTGCCTTCCGCCAGCGCGTGATAGGCGTTGAGCGCCTCGCGCAGCGACTGGCCCTTCTGCTGCAGGCAGAACGGCAGCACCAGCGTGTTGCCGCCGATCGCCGCCGAGCGGGTGCCGCTGGCGAAATCGTCGGCCATGACGATGCCGGGGCCGGAAGGCTGGGAGAGATGCACGTGGCTGTCGATGCCGCCCGGCAGCACATAGAGGCCGGCGGCGTCGATGACCTCCGAAGCATCCGTGCCGAGGTCCTCGGCCAGCGCCACGACACGGCCGCCGCGTATCCCGACATCGCAGCGGGCGACGTCGGAAGCGTTGGCGACGGTGCCGTTCTTGATCAGCAGATCGAAGCCGCTCATTCCACCTTTTCTCCCTGCCGTGCCGGCTCCAGCGCGAAGGGGCCGCCCCAGGCGCGCAATTCCCCAGGGTCGCGGCCGGCCAGAAGCAGGCTCTTCCACAGTGTGACCGAGATGGAATCGAGCACGGGGATGCCGATCTCCCGCTCCAGCACCGGCGCGATGGCCGAGCCCTTGAGGTTGGTGCAGACGATGGCGACGGCGTCGCAGCCTTCCGCCACCACCGCGCGTACCATGTCGGCGATTTCGCTTTCCGTCACCTCGGCGAAGGAGAAGTTCACGGAAAGCCCGAGATGGCGCTCGGCTGTGCAGGCGAAGTCCGACGTGTTCCAGTTGGAGCAGATGGCCGCCTGCACGTCGTCGAGATAGGGCGTAACCAGCCCGATGCGGCGGAAGCCGTGGGCGAGGAACAGTTCGCGATAGGCGAGGATGGAGGTCGAGGCGGGGATGCCGGTGCGCGCGGTGATTGCCGTGCACAGGGCCTCGTCCTGCTCGAAGCCCATCCACGCTGCCGAGGTGCCGTTCCAGGCGATGACGTCGACCTTGGCGTCGGCGAGCAGGTCGGCGGCGGCCAGCAGGCCCTCCGGCGCGAACTGCCCGAGGGCGGTCGGCGACAGGCCGATCTGGGTGACGCGGAAGCGCGCGAAATGCGCGCTCACATTGGTCATGCCGGCCACCATGGCGCAGGTGAGCGGTTCCAGCGCGGTATTCGAGGAGGGGGTGAGCATGCCCAGCCGGGCGGAGGAAGTTGCCGTCATGGCGTCAATCCCGTGCGGAGGCAGCGTAGAACGGGCTCGGTGGCGCGTCAGGCAGGTAACCCTCATAGAATTTCTTCACGTGCGGGAATACGGCGAGGCCGAGTTCGCGGCGCGCGACCTCGTCCGGGCTGCGGGGCTTGCCGAGCGCGTCGGCGATCTCGGCCAGCACGGCGTCGCGGTCGACCCTGGTGAAGCGGCCATCCTCATAGACCACCTCGCCATTGATGAAGACCGCATCGACTGCCCCGGTCTTGGCGCGCTGCACCAGCGCGTCGAGCATCGGAATGTCGGGATCTTGATAGGGGTAAGTGGATTTGGTCCAGTTGATCAGCACCGCGTCGAAGAAACGGCCCTCGTCGAGCCGGCCGATAGTGGCGCCGAAGGCAGTGGTCATGGCGCCGGCCTCCGTCGCCATTTTCACCACTTGCGGGCACGTGGGCACGTCCGCCTCGTCCATGCCGGGCTCGCGGTGGACACGCAAGGCGAGGCGCAGTTCCGAGAGCATGTCGCGGTCGTCATTGATGCCTGCCTCGTCGAGGCCCATGCCGACAGTGATGCCCTTGGCCTCCCAGCGGTTGAGCGGGGCAAGGCCCGAGCGCAGGCGGAAATTCGACGAGCAGTTGTGGCAGATGCAGGTGCCGGTGTCGGCGACGATGTCGATGTCTTCCTCGTTCAGCCACACGCCATGGCCAAGCGTCATGTGCGGGCCGAGCACGCCGAGGTCGTGCAGGTGGCGCAGCGCGGTCTTGCCGGTGCGGCGGCGGGCATATTCCTTCTGGTAGATGGTCTCCAGCAGATGCATGTGCATCGGCACGCCGGCCGCGCGGGACTTTCGGTTGAGCTCAATCAGCCCATCATCCGTGCACCAGTGCAGGTTGGCGGGGGCGAGCTGCACGCGGGTCAGGGCATGGCCGGAATTCTCCGCCGTGAGTTGGTCGAACAGCCTCAGAAAATCCTCGAACGGCATGGCCTGCGACTTGAAATGGGCCATCAGTTTCTCGCCGAGCGCGGCGGGCAAGCGGGCGCAAAAATCCTCGTCCGCCTCATAGACCAGCCGGTTCTGCTCGCGCACCGCATAGCAATAGGAGGCGCGCATGCCGAGCGAGCGGTAGGCGCCGAGTACCTTGCTGGCGCCGCCATGGATCGCCTCATAGCCGCCAGGCATCCAGCCATGGATGTGCTGCACCGTGGTGATGCCGGAGGCGATCATCTCGAAGGCGGAATAGAGCGTGTCGAGCGTCAGGTCGACGCGCCGCGCCGGCATGCGGCTGGCAAACCAGAGTTCCAGCGCATGGTCGGGCGAGCCGAGCTGGAGCGGGGTCATGCCGACGTGATGGTGGCTGTTGACGAAGCCCGGCAGCATGGCGTGGTCCGGATACTTGCGCAGCTCGGCGGCGGGCGCGAGCTTGCGCATCTCTTCCAGCGGGCCGGCGGCGACGATGACGCCGTCGCGCGAGAGTACCGCGCCTTGGTCGAGGACGACCGGGGTGAAGCGGTCATTGATGCCGGTGACGACCCAGCGGGCCTGGACGATCAGTTCAGCCATGATGCTTCCTTCACTGTCAGCAACGGCAAGCGCAGGCGCCGTGCCGTGGCATTGTTGTCTCGTGCATGGGCCAGCCGGTCGGGTTCCACCGCGACGAGGAACGGGCCGGTGTGCTGGTGTATTTTCATACCGTTCGGATCGAAGGCGATGGTCTCGCCGTCATGGCGAACGTCCTGGCCCGTAACGGTTTCCGTGCCGTAGCGCGCGGCGGCGAGCGCGTAGACCGCGTTGGCGCGCGCGCTCGCCTGTAGCTCGGCGGCGTACAGGCCCTCCGGGTCGTCCGGCGCCGGGCCGCCGACTAGCACGGCGACAAGGTCGGCGCCGGCGGCGGCCGCCGCGCGCCAGCATTCGGGGAAGCGGCGGTCGTAGCAGATCAGAGCCGCGACCTTGCAGCCGGCGATATCGACGGCCTGGACGATGGGCGCGCCAGGGATGAAATGGTGTTCCTCGCCAAAGGCGTCGCCGGCCGGGGGGAGGTGAATCTTCCGTGCTGCCACCTCGATCCGCCCGTCCGGGCGGGCGAGCAGGGCGGTGTTGAAGGGCAGGCCGGCGGCCTCGCGCAGCGCCATGCCGAAAAGTACGTATATACCATTAGCCATGGCTGCGGCGCGCATGCGCGTGGTGGTCGGGCCCTCGATCGGTTCCGCCAGATGCGCCCAGCCAGCCGGGCTCTCCGCTGCGACATAGGGCGTGGCGAACAACTCCGGCAGCACCACCAGCGAGGCTCCGGCATCGGCTGCAATACGGATGCCGGCGTCGGCTGCGAGCCACATCGGCACGGGATCACTGCCGGCCGGGCCGATCGGCACGGCGGCGGCGAGGAAGGGAGCGGCCATGATGGGCTACACCGCTTCCTGTTCGGCGAAGGCGCGGTCGACCTCGTCGGCCAGCAGTTCGGTGAACATGTCGCGATAGGCGTGGTAGCGCGGGTCGCGGCTCTCGCGCGGGCGCGGCAGGTCGATGGGCACGATGGTCTTCACCCGGCCCGGCCGCGAGGTGAACACCACCACGCGGTCGGCCAGCGAGATCGCCTCGTCGATGGAATGGGTGACCAGCAGGATGGAGGCGCCGCTGTCGCGCCAGATCTGCAGCAGGAAGTCCTGCATGCGGGCTCGCGTCTGCACGTCGAGCGCGGCGAAGGGCTCATCCATCATCAGCACCTTGGGGCGCATGGCGAGCGCGCGGGCGCAGGCGGCGCGCTGGCGCATGCCGCCGGACAATTCGTCCGGCTTCTTGTCCAGCATATCGCCGAGGCCGACGCGCCGGAGCGTCTCTATGGCGATCTCGCGCCGCTTGACCGGCTGCACATGCTGCACGGCGAGGCCGAAGGCGACGTTGTCGGTGATGGTGAGCCAGGGAAACAGCGAGGCTTCCTGGAAGATCAGCCCGCGCTCGGCGGAAGGTTCGGTGACGGTCTCGCCGTCGCAGGCGATGGTGCCGCCCGAGACCTCTTCCAGCCCGGCGATCATGTAGAGCAGGGTGGACTTGCCGCAACCGGAGGGGCCGAGCAGCACGATGAACTCGCCCGGCGCGACATCGAAGGTGAGGTCGTCGAGCGCCTGCACCGGGGCGCGGCCTTCGGGCGTCCAGCGCTTGGAGACGGACTGGATCGAGACGGCGGGGCGGCTCATCGCGCGCCTCCCTGGTTCGGGGTGATCCACCAGAGCATCCTGTGCTGCACCTGACGGAGAGCGAAGTCCGAGAGGAAGCCGAGCAGGCCGATGATCGCCATGGTGAAGAAGACGAGCTTGGCGTTGAAAGTCGAGCGCGCCATGGAGGTGATCTGGCCGAGCCCGGTGCCGACGCCGACCGTCTCGGCGATGAGCACCACCATCCAGGCGGCGAACAGGTTGAGCCGCAGTGTCATGAACAGGCTGGGCAGGATCGAGGGAAGGATGACCTTCCAGAAGGTCTGGCGCTGGCTGGCGCCCATGATGCGGGCGACATGGATGTAGTTCTTCGGCACGCTCTCGATCTGCGCGCCGGTGGAGAGCACTATGGCGAAGAACACGGTGATGAAGACGAGGAACACCGCCGGCACGTCGCCAATGCCGAAGACGAAGATGGCGACCGGCAGCCACGCCACCGGCGAGATCGGCGCCAGCAGGAGGATGGTGGGAAGCAACAGGTTGCGCAGCAGTTTCACGTAATGGATCAACGCGCCGACGGCGACACCGAGGCTGAAGCCGAGGGCGAGGCCGACGACCACGCGCAGGGTGGTGGAGGCCATGGTGAACAGCAGCGCACCGACCCCGCCGCCGGTGGCGACCGAGCCGATGCGGTTGGAGCGGTCGAAGAATTGCAGCGTGCCCGGAATGTCGGCGAGGAACAGATGCGGCGGCGGCAGCAGCAAGGGGTTCAGCATGCCGAGCGCGTACAACCCCTCCCATACGCTGGCGAACAACCCAACCGAGACGATGCTCCAGCCAATGGCGCCGAGGCGGCGGCGCCAGGCGGGCGTCAGCAGGGAACGGGTGGCGCGTGGCGCGGGCGGCGGCGCCGGGCGCGCGGGCTCAGCCTTGCCGAGGCCCGTATGTCCGGCATCTGCGGTCATCGTCATGGCGTCCTTCCATTAAATCGGGCGAGGGGACGCCCGGCCGGGCAGGTGGCGCGACCGGGCGGCGAGGCGCGCCCTCAGGCGGACTTCAGCTTCAGGCCGTCATAGAGCGGCTTGTTCTCGGCGATGACGGCCTCGAGCAGGCTCCAGTTGAAGGCGCCCTGATCCGGCTGCTTCTTGACGTAGCCGAGTTCCTTCATCGACTGGCCGCGATCGATGATGAACTGGGTCTGGTTGCGCTGGTCGACGACGATGGGCTGCTTGCTGGAGGCATCGACGGCCGCTTCCATGCTGGTCTTGTAGTATTTGCCGACGGTGTCCTTCAGAGCGGCGGTCTTGTCGGCCTCGGCCTGCGACTGGGCGACGAACAGCGCCTTGATCACCGCTTTGACGGCGGCCGGGTTGCTCTCCAGCAGCGGCGTGCGCACGGCCAGCACGCAGTCCGAATAACCCTTGCCGTAGACATCCGTGCCATTGGACAGCACGGTGGCGCCCTTGCGTCCGATCACGCATTGCGAGGCGTAGGGCTCGATGTGGCAGATGGCGTCGATGGCGCCGGCCATGAAGGCCTGGGCGAGCTCGGGCGAGGTGTCGAGATACTTGATCTCGACATCCCTGAAGGAGAGACCAGCCTTCTTGAGATAGTCGTAGGGCAGCACTTCCAGCGTGTCGGCCTGGAAGGTGCCGAAGGTCTTGCCCTTGAGGTCCGTGGCGGAGGTGATGCCCTCTTTGGCGACGATGATGCAGCCCTCGACGCCGCCGCCGGCGACGATCTTCACCGGCGCGCCGGCGTCGTAGAGGGTCATGAAATTCGAGTAGGGAATCATCGACATGTCGACGAGGCCGGCGCCGAACATGGTGGTGATTTCGGTGTTGGAGGGCGTGACCACGAATTCGAGGTCGACGCCGTCTGCCTTGGTCAGCTCCCGCTCCTTGGCGAGGAAGATGCCCATGTTGCAGAAGCCGGAGCCGTGCGTCGCCTTGATGGTGGTGCCGGCGGCGCGCGCCGCGTTCGGCGCCAGCAGGCTGGCGAGCGAGGCGGGCAGGGCGATGCTCGCCGCGGCGCCGACCACGGACGATTTCAGGAAGTTGCGGCGCGAGAAATTGCGAAAGAAGGTGCCGTCACGATCACACATGATCCCCTCCGGATCTTGAGAACCGATATGACCCCGCCCTGACGTCCCATTGTCACCAGGTCGTCCGATCGCGCGCGTCCCGGCACGCATGCCGCGACCAGCGCGATCCCGGAACAGGATCACGATGATGGGCACGCCAACCCGGAAGAGCATTTTCGCCCTGCGCTACACTAACGGTGCGACGAAAACAGTCGTATCATAGACGATTAATACTTATTGCGAAGCGCAAAAAGCGTTCATGTCAGCGTTTCAATGATAAAAATATTCGCAGAACTATTTCAATCTACTTAAATCGTCGATTTCCCGACCCGGGTGACCCGGCTCGCGAAGGTCGTCCGCGGGCGCTTCCCCGTGCGGCTGAGCCGGCTGAGATGGCGTCGCGGCTGACAGCAGCGATGGCTCATGGCGAAAGTAAAAGCCTCCTCCGAGCGAGGTGCAACTATTTTTTGTATGTTGAATACAATTTACTCTAAATGGCTATGAACAGGGCAGAATGTGACTATGATTGCAGCGTTCGAGGGGCTGGCGCCGCCCGGCGCTCGTGCTAGGATTCCGACGTGGCGGAAGAAATCGACATTCCCAGGAAGCGGGGGCGGCCGCGCAAGGTCCGTCCGGTCGAGGGCGCCGGCGGCGAGCGTCTCGCGCGCACCGGGCTGCATGAGCGCGCGGCGCAGCAACTGCGGCATATGATCGTCGTCGGAAAGATTCCGCCGGGCGCGCCAGTAGTAGAGGCCGAGTTGTGCGAGCTTCTCGGCATTTCCCGCACGCCGCTGCGCGAGGCGGTGAAGATGCTGGCGGCTCAGGGGCTGATCGAACTGCGCCCCAACCGCAGCGCGCGCGTCGCGCCGATGGACGCGGGCCATATCGGCGATCTGTTCGAGGGGCTGAGCAGCGTCGAGCGTATGGCCGCCGAATTCGCCGCCGACCGGCTGACATCCGCCGAGCTCGACGCGTTGCGTGCGATGCAGGCGACGATGGAGCGCCATTATGAGGCCGGTGATCTCGCCGCCTATTTCGAGGTCAACCAGGCCATCCACGGCGCCATTCTCGCTGGCGCGCACAATGCGACGTTGGTCGAGATGCACCGCTGGCTGTTGGCGCGGGCGGAGCGGGCGCGCTTCTTCGCGCTGGGCGCGCGCGGGCGCTGGGTCGAATCGATCCAGGAGCACCGCGATATTCTCGCCGCGCTGGAAGCGCGCGACGGCGCGCGCGCCGGACGCCTGCTCGCCGCCCATGTGCGGCACACCGGCACCGGCGTGCTGGCGATGCTGGCCAGCGGCGGTGTTGACGACGCGGCCTGAGCCGATCATCGCTGCACCGACGAGGCCCAGTCGGCCATGCCGGGGAAGTGGATCAGCAGCGCCATCATGAGCACCATGGCGGCGACGAAGGGGATGGTGCCGGCGAACACCGTGCCGATATTGCCCTCGCGCCGCACGGTCTGGATGACATAGAGAGTCATGCCGACCGGCGGGCTGAGCAACGACATCTCGCACATCAGCACGATGAACACGCCGAACCAGACCGGATCGATGCCGGCCGCGACGATGACCGGGAACAGCACCGGCACCGTGCCGACCATCATCGGCAGCGTCTCGAAGAAGATGCCGAGCAGCACGTAGAAGATCGCCAGCGCCCATTTCAGCAGCAGCGGGCCGGTGCCGAGGCCGGCGACCCAGGTGCTGAGCGTCTGGGTGATCTGCAGCATGCCGAGCGCGTAGTTGAGATAGAACGCGACCGCCAGGATCAGCATGGTGATGGCGGTGAGGCTGGCCGTCGCGACGAAGGAATCGTGCAGCATTTTTAGCGAGATGCGGCGCTCGATGCCGGCGATGATCAGGGTGGCCACTACCGCCAGAGCCGCCGATTCCGTCACCGTTGCCCAGCCGGTATAGACCGAGCCCATGATGATGGTGAAGACGACCAGCGGGCCGGTGAGGTCGACCAGCCGGCGCAAGCGCTCGCCATAGCCGATGGAGGGCTCCTTGCCCGCGAGGTCCGGCCGCCACAGGCACAGGCCGGCGATGACCGCCATGAACAGCGCGGTGAGGATGATGCTCGGCAACAGCGCCGCGGCATAGAGCTGGGCGACCGAGGTGTTGGTCAGCGAGGCATAGACGATGAAGGCGATGCCGGGCGGGATGAGATTGCCGAGCGAGGCGCCCGCCGCGATGGAGCCGAGCACGAGGCGCTCGTCATATCTGCGCTTCCTGAACGAGGGCAAAGCGACGGTGGTGATGGTGGCGGCGGTGGAGACCGAGGAGCCCGACACCGCCGAGAAGATCGCCGACGCGCCGATATTGGTGTGCAGCAGCCCGCCCGGCAGCCGGTTCAGCCAAGGCGCAAGGGCGGCGTACATCTTGTCGGTCATGCCGCTGCGCACGAGGATCTCGCCGAGCAGAATGTACATGGGGATGGCGAGGAGGATGTAGTCCTCCATCGAGCTCCATAGCTGGCTGCCGTAGACCCTCAGATGCACGCCGTCGAAATAGACCACGACGGCGGTGACGGCGGTAAGGAACAGCGCGGTGGCGACATGCAGGCCCAGAAACAGCAGGGCCACCATGACGCAGAAGCCGGCGACGACGATGCCGATGCTGATCATGACAGGGCCTTTCCGTCGTGCAACGCGCCCTCGTGAAGCGTGCCTTGCGTCTCGATCTCGATCTGCTCCTCCAGCGAGGGTGGCCCATAGAAGCGGTCAAGCCGGCGGCGGTCGCGGACGAACAGGATCGCGGCATGGGTCGCCAGCGCCACGGCGACGCCGGCGAACACGACGAGGCCGAACAGCCAGAGCGATTGCGGAATCCACAAAGGTGTCTGCAGCGGCGTGGAAGCGCGCGCCTGCCAGCGCAGCGTGTCGCGCAGCACGCTCCAGGCCTCCCAGGCCGAGAACACGGCGAGCCCCGCTAGCGTGAGCGCGGCCAGCAGATTCAGCACGTTGCGTAGCAAGCGAGGAAAGTGCGGGAACAGGAAGTCCACCCGCGAATGCGCCCGCTGCAGCAGCGCCATGGAGAAGCCCCAGGTGCTGCCGATGGCGAGCATGTAGCCGCCGATCTCGTTCACCCCTTGCAGCGAGATGTCGAACAGGCGGCGGCCGATCACCTCATAGGTGGTGGCGAAGCAAAGTGCGAGCAGCGCCCAGCCGGTGGCCAACTGCATGGCGCGGATCGGTCGCTCGAAGGCACGCGCGACGGGGTTCTCGGGCGACGGCGTGGCGACGCTGTTCGTCATGCGAGCGGCTCCGGTGCGGAGAGGGACGTGGCTGGCTTTCTTCCCTCTCCCCGTCGGGGAGAGGGAGAACAACCTACCGTGCTCAGGGCGCAGCGATCTTCACGCCCAGCGCCTTGCCGACGCTGTCGTTCCAGACGCCGGTGCAGCCGGGATAGGTCGCCTCGCAGCGCTTTGCCCAGTCGGTGAGGATCTTGTCCTGCGAGATTGACTTGACCTTCGCCTTGTCGGCGTCGGACACCGGCACGAGCTTCATGTCGTATTTGGTGTAGATGCCGCCGGCGCAGTCGCCGCCGGTCGAACAGGCGAGCGCCTGGCCATTGGTCTTGTTAGCCAGAGCCCACAGATTGTCTTCCATCGCCTTGAAGTCGGCCTCCAGCGCCGCCCGCTTGTCGGCCGGCAGACTGTTCCACCAGTCGAGATTGACGATGTGCGCCTGCACCGAGCCGGACACCGAAAGCGGCAGCAGGAATTTGGTCACCTCCGGCCATTTGCCGGTATTGGCCGAGGTCGGCGAGGTGACGCCGCAGCTGGCGACGCCGCGCTCCAGCGCCGGATAGACTTCCGGGAAGCTGAGCGTCACCGGGGTGGCGCCGAGATCGGTCAGCAGGGTCGACATGGAGGCGGTGAAGGAGCGCACCTTCTTGCCCTTCATGTCGGCGAGGGATTCGATCGGCTGGTTGCAGAAGAACACCTGCGGCCCGAACGGCCAGATCGCCACCGCCTTGACGCCGAAGCGTTCGGCAAGACGCTTGTTGAAGGGCTCGCGATAGGCGTCGACGGCGGTCTTCAGTTCGCCCATGTCGGTGGAAACGCCGACGAGGTCGATGCCTTCCAGGAAGGCGTCGTCCTTGGCCGCGCTGCCGACCTGGGTGGAAACGACCTGGAAGGTGCCGGAACTGGCGAGGCGCAGCGCGTCCGCGAGATTGAGCCCGAGCACTTGGAATTCGTTGCGCGTCACCGGCACGCCGTCGGCGGTGATCTTCTGGATCGCCTCCATTTCCACGGGGTATTGCGCCTGCTGCTGCTGGCTCTGGGTCAGCCAGCTAGCGGTCTGGGTGCTCGCGGGGAGAGCGGCGCCGAGGAGGCCCGCCGTGGCGAGCAGGGTGGGCAGGATGCGGGTGAGCATGGTTCGGGATCCTGTGTCCTGATGTGAAACGGCTGGGCGGCACTTAGCGGGGGTTGTGCAGAAGCAAGCCGAGGGCCGCGCCGATGCCTCTGGGCGGGGCATCGCTGGCGAGGCGTTGCGGCGGCGTGGGGGCGCGTGGCTTCAGGCGCGCCAGCGTCTCGGCTTGCGCCAGCGCCGGGGCGACGCCGTCGAGCAGCGGCAGTGAGGCGTGCGCGGCAAGCCGATGGGCGACGCCGGCCACCGCCGCGCCGCAGATCACCACGACATCGATGCCGCCGCGCGCGGCGAGGCGTTGCACCGCGTCGAGGATGGCGCGGTCCATCAGCGCGCGGTCGAGATACTGGCTGCGCGAGACGACTGCGACCGGCTCTATGGCGCCGAGACGCCCGCGCAGGCCGATGCGGTCGATCAGATCCTCATAGAGCGGGATGCTCGTCGTCCCCAGCACCACGAGCCCGTAGCGCCGGCCGATCAGGCAGGCGGTGTGCAGCGCCGCCTCGGTGATGCCGACCACCGGGATGGGCAGCAGGCTGCGCGCGGCGGACACGCCGCTGTCGAAGGAGATGGCGGCGATCGCCGCGTCGAAGCCAGTGTGATGGGCCGCGAGCAACTCCAGCATGGCGTGGGCGGCGATGACGTTTTCGCTTTCGGTCGAGACGATGCTGGCACCGAACTCCGACGTTACCGCTTCAAGCTCCACCGAGGGACCGGCGGTGCGCCGCGCCTCGGCAAGGACGACGTCGGTGACCGCCTGCGTGGTGTTGGGATTGACGAAGAGGATGCGGGTCATGGGGTTGAAACCCTTTCCTGCTGCACGGCGGCTTGCGCGATGGCGCCGGGCGTGGCGAGCCACACGCCCTCGCGCCGGGCGGCGATGTGGTCGAGCGCCCGGCGCAGCGCGCGCAGGCGGAAGGGCTGGCCGGAGATGAAGGAATGCAGCACCACGCTCATGACCAGCGGCCGGCTTGTGCTGGCCTCCAACAGCTCGTCGAACTCGTCGATAATCATCTCGGCGAAGTCGCGGGCGCTGTGCTGGCGGCCGATAATGGTGGAGCTGTCGTTCAGCTCCAGCGCATAGGGCATGGCTATGAGGTTGCCGCTGCGCGTGTTCAGCCGTATTGGCCGGTCGTCGAGGCGCAGATCGGCGAGATAGGCGAAGCCTTGCTCGGCCAGCAGGTCGAGCGTGCGCGGGCTGTGCGCCAGCCACGGGCTCGACCAGCCCTGGGGCGGGGCGCCTTCCTCGCACTCGATGCGCGCGCGCACCGCGGCGATATAGGCGGCTTCGTCCTGTGGGCTCATCTCGGCGAGGCAGTCGGAATTCGACCAGCCATGGGCGATGAATTCCGCGCCGGCCGCGCGCGCCGCCGCGATGACCGCCGGGGCGGTGTCGTAGACGGCGGTGTTGAGCAGCACCGCCGGGCGTATGCCTTGGGCGGCGAGCAGGTCGAACAGCGCGAAGGCGCCGACGCGGTTGCCATAGTCGCGCCAGGAGGCGTTGACGAGGTCGGGCTGCGGTGTGCCGGGCAATATGTCCTCGGTGCGGCCCGCGCCGAAGGCATAGTCTTCGATGCCGACCGCGACATAGAGCGCGAGGCGGGCGCCGTTCGGCCAGGTCCAGTCCGCTGCGTCGGGCAGAGGGGCGAGGTCGTAGCGGCCGTGGCGGGCGAGCCCGCTATGATCGTTCATGCGGACACCCATCGGTTCATGCCGACATCGCGCGCGGCGGCCCTGCCGACCATCGCCTCGTACCAGGGGCGCAGGCGTCCGGCCTCGCTCGCCGCCAGCTCCAGCGCCGGTCGGCGGCGGGCGAAAAGCTCCCTGGCTTCCGCGATCAGCGCCGCCTCGTCGATCCGCGTGCAGCGGCCGGCTTCGAAGACGAAGTCGCCGGCGACCATGGTGGCGACGACCGAGCGGCCATCCTCGCAATAGACCAGCTGACGCGCGGTATCGTTCAGCGGGGTGAAGGGCAGGGTTTCGAGGTCGACCAGCGTGAGGTCGGCGAGGCGGCCAGGCTCGACGGCGCCGAGATCGTCCGCGAGGCCCATGGCGCGGGCGCCCCCGGTGAACAGGCAGTCCAGCACTTCCCACGCCTTCGGCCATTCGTTCGGGTCGGGCGTCGTGATGTTGTGGATCAGTCCGGCCATCTTGGCGACGGCCCACATGTTCACCGCGTCGTCGGCGATGGCCTCGTCAGTACCGAGACAGATCGGGATGCCGCGAGCGCGAATGGCGCGGAACGGCATGACACCGCTGCCGAGGCGCAGATTGCTGATCGGGTTGTGGGCGATGGTACTGCCGGCCGACGCGACGAGGTCGAGATCGGCCCCATCCACCCAGATGGCGTGGATGATGTTCAGTCGCGCCGACAGCAGCCCCTCGTCGGCGGCGTAGCGGATGAGCGAACGCCCGCCAAGGCGTTCCTCGCCGAGCACCCGTTGCAGCTTGGTCTCCAGCATGTGCGCGAAATAGGGAACGTCCAGCGCACGGCTGATGTCGTCCAGCGCGCGCATGTAGCGCGGCGAGACGCGCTGCGGTGCCGAGCAGGAGACGGCGGCGCGCAGCCGCCCGCCCTGCGTGCCGTGCCAACGGGAAATGAGGTGCTGATAGGCTTCCATGAGGAAGCCGGTGTCGCGGGCGGTCTCCAGTCCCGCGCGCGCTGCGGCCGGCATCAGTTCGCGCAGGAAGGGCAGCTTGTCGAGTTCGGCAAGCTCGGGCTCGTCGAGGGCGAGATTCACCCGCATGCCGCTGTCGGCATAGGCTTGCATCACCGCGTCGATGATGTCGGGGGTCGGGTCGGGCAGGAAGAAGGCGTCGTCCTGCACGGAGGTGACGCCGCCGCGCAGCATCTCGGCGCAAGCCAGAAGCGTGCGGATATAGGCCTCACGCGGGCCGGGGCGCAGCGTCTCCAGCGCCGGGCTCTCATAGAGCATGAAGAGCTCCAGCGGCAGGCTGTCGAGCCGACCCTTCATGTGGTTCACCGGCGAATGGAAATGCGCGTTGATCAGCCCCGGCAGCAGCAGCTTGCCGTGTCCCTCGACGAGGCGCGCGCCCTTGGCGGCAAGCTCGGTGCCCACTGCCGCGATGCGCGGGCCCTCGACGTGGACGTCGCACGGGGGCGAGAGCCCTTCCGCTGCCGCGCGGTCGAGGAGGCGCACTTGCCGGAACAGCACGCTCACGACGCCCTCCTGTGACGAAGGCGCGTCTGGACATGGGACGTCGGGCGCCGGGCGTGAGCCGACGCTTCCGTCCCGCGTGGCGGGGCGAATTGCAAGGCGACCTCTAGGATAGGTTGCACGATGGCGTTGCATCGCGATGTGGATAATCGTATCCAAGATTGTCGACAAAACAACCGCTTATGGTGCACATAAATATCGCGGTTTGTGACGCATAAATGAGCATTCCGCTCGACACCAACGTGCGGCGTGGCTACTGATCCGGTGTCGGACGAGGTGAGGCGCATGGCAAAGACGGCCCCGGACAAGGATGATGCCGGCGAGGCGGAAGCCGCGTGGACGTCGTCGGCATCGGACGATGCGATCTATGACAAGGTGCATGCCGCCATCGCCGCGCAGGACCTGCCGCCGGGCACGCGGCTGCGCGAGGAGGAGTTGCGGGAGATCTTCGGCGTCAGCCGCGCCCGTGTCCGCAAGGTGCTGACCCGTCTCGCCTATGCCGGCCTCGTTACCATCGAGCCGAACAAGGGTGCTTCGGTGTTCCGCCCGAGCCCGCGCGATGCGCGCGAGATCTTTGCCGCGCGGCGCGGCATCGAGGAAACCATACTGCGCCTGCTGGCCGGTCGGCTCGTCCCCACCGACCGGGCGGCGCTGGAGGCGCATGTCGCCGCCGAGGCGGCAGCGGAGGCGCGGCGCGACTGGGCGGAGATGGTGCGGCTTTCCGGTGAGTTCCACCTGCGGCTGGCGGAGATTTCCGATAATGCCATCCTTTTGCGCTTCCTGCGCGAACTGATCACCCGTGAGGCGCTGGTGATCCTGGTTTACGAGAAGCCGGGCCAGCCGAGCTGCTCGCATCATGAGCACCAACTGATCCTCGAAGCGATTGCCGCCGGCGATGCCGCGCGTGCTGTCGCGCTGATGGACGAGCATCTCGCCAATGTGGAAGACCGGCTCGACCTCGACCGCGAGACCCGCAAGGGCATCGACCTAGCGGCGCTGCTCTCGGCACGCTGAGGCTCAGGCGGCGTCCATCGCATCGAGCTCGGCGACGGCGCGTTTGAGGCGGTCGAGATTCTCGGCGGTGTAGGCAGCATAGTCGAAGTCGATGGCCGAGTGCAGCTCGGAGACCATGCTCCACAGCGATTCACGCAGGAGCGAGGCGACCAGCATGGCCTGCAGCTTGAGGCGCAGCGCGTCGTCCGGCGTGCGGCCATAATAGAGGGCGAGCATCTCGTCGCGCTGGGCGGCATCAAGGCCATTATTGGAGGCGAGGCCGCCAAGGTCGAACAGCGGTGTGTTGAAGCCGCCATAGTCCCAGTCGATCAGCCAGAGCCGGTTTCCGTCATCGATGAAATTGGCCGGCAGCAGGTCATTATGGCCGAATACGATTTCGGTGGTCCCGACCAGCGCCTCCACCCGCTCGGCCAGCGCGCCATAGATGGGCAGGTCCGCCTTGAGGCGGTGGTCGCCGTCGTTCAGCGCGTGGATATAGGAGCGCAGCACGTGGAAGGTCCAGAACGCCAGCGCCGGCCCGCGCAGCTGGCGCGTCACCTCCACATGGGCGCGGCGCACCAGCTCGACTACGGGCGCCAGATTCGCCCGTACATCCGCTTCGTCGAAGGTCTTGCCCTCGATGAAGTCGATGACGAGGAGGCCGGGCTCGGCATGGCGTAGTGCCGGGGAGATGCCGGCGGCTTCCGCCGCCCTCGCCGCCGCCAGCTCGTTGAAGCGCATGACATTGTGCAGCGGAATGTCGTCGCCGAGACGCACGACATATTTCGCCCCGCCATCTTCCACCACGAAATTGGTGTTGGTGATGCCGCCACCGAGTGGGCGCGGCTCCACCTTCGAGCGCCAGAGCGGCAAGGCGCGGATGCGGTCGGCGGGTGAGGGCGGCATGGGCGGCATTCCGGTGGGACGAGAGGATGCGTGTTGCCGGCAGGCGAGGCAATGGGCGTGCCGAAGCACCAGCAGGGCCGGGCTTTCCCTCGTTCAGCTCCTCACCCGAAGATGCGCGCATTCTCCGGATCGTACAGCGCGCCGAGATGCAGCTTCGCCGGCACGCGCTCCATGGCGACGTCGAGCTCGTAGGTGCCTGACAGCAGGAAGGCGTCGTCGAGCCCGCCCTCGGCGCGGCGCACATAGCCATAGCCGATCGGCTTGCCGACCGTGGGGCCGAAGCCGGCGGAGGCCAGCCAGCCCACGCGCTCGCCATTGCGGTAGATGGTCTCTCGGCCGAGCAGGATGATGTTCGGATCCTCCACCGTGAAGCCGGCGAGGCGCTTGACCAGCGGCAGACCCGCCTTGGCTTCCAGCGCGTCGCGGCCGATGAAGGGCGTGTCGGTGCCGAGCTTCACCGCCCAGCCAAGTCCCGCCTCGAAGGGGCTATGGTCCGGCCCGACATCTGAGCCCGAGGCCCAGAACGCCTTCTCCAGCCGCAGTGTTTCCAGCGCGCGGTAGCCGACATTGGCGATGGCGAATTTTTCGCCCGCCGCCATCAGCGCGTCATAGACGGTGAGGGCGAATTCGGTCGGCATGTGCAGCTCGTAGCCGAGCTCGCCGGCATAGGTGAGACGCAGCGCCCTGACCGGCGCGCCGGCAAGGCGGATGTCGCGCAGGGACGCATAGGGGAAGGCGGCGCCCGACACGTCGTCGCGCGTGAGCTTTTCCAGGAGCGCGCGCGCATTCGGGCCGATGAGCGTCAGCACCGCATGGGCCGAGGTGATGTCGACGAGATGGGCGTCGAGGCCGTCCGGGATATTTCGGCCGATCCAGTCGAAATCATGCGTCGCCGCGCCGGTACTGGCGATGAGGTAGTAGGAGGTCGGCGAGAGGCGGGCGACGGTGATGTCGCATTCGATGCCGCCGCGCCGGTTCAGCATCGGTGCATAGGTGATGCTGCCGGCCGGGCCGGAGACATCCGCCGCGCTGATCCACGACAGTGCCGCCTCGGCGTCCTTTCCAATGAGCAGGAACTTGGCGAAGGAACTCTGGTCGAGAATGGCGAGCGAGGCGCGCGCCGCCGCATTCTCGCGGGCGACCGCGTCGGTCCAGTTCGGCCGTCCATAGGTGTAGCGATCCTTCGCCTCCTCGCCGGCGCCGGCGAACCAGTTCGGCCGTTCCCAGCCGAGCTTCTCGCCGAACACCGCGCCCTGGCTTTTAAGCCGGTCATAGAGCGAGGAGCGGCGCAGCGGGCGCCCACTGGCGTGCTCCTCATGCGGCCAGGCGATGGTGTAGTGCTTGCCATAGGCTTCCAGCGTGCGGGCCCGCACCCAGGCGACATCCTGATGGTTGCGGCCGAAGCGCAATATGTCGACCGGGGAGAGGTCGTAGGGCGGGCGGCCATTGCCGGCGATCCATTCCGCTAGCGCCTTGCCGGCGCCGCCGCCCGAGGCGATGCCGAAGGCGTTGAAGCCGGCGCCGACATAAAAGCCGGTCAGCTCGGGTGCCTGGCCGAGGATGAAGTTGCCATCCGGCGTGAAACTCTCCGGGCCGTTGATCAGCTCCTTGATGCCGGCGGTCTCCAGCGCCGGCACGCGGCCGAGCGCCAGCTCCATGATCGGCTCGAAATGATCGAAATTCGACGGCAGCAGCTGAAAGTTGAAGCCGGCGGGGATGCCGTCTTCCGCCCAGGCGATGGGGTTCGGCTCATAGCCGCCCATGACGAGGCCGCCGACCTCCTCCTTGTAATAGGTCAGCCGGTCGGGATCGCGCAGGGTCGGCAGATTGGGCAGCACGCCGGGGATCGCCTCGGTGATCATGTACTGGTGCTGCACCGAGACCAGCGGGACATTGACGCCGGCCATGGCACCGACCTCGTGCGCCCATTGCCCGGCACAATTCACCACGATTTCGCAGGCGATGGGGCCGCGATCGGTTTCCACGCTCGTCACCCGCCCGTTCTCCACTTTGAGGCCGGTGACCAGCGTGTCCTCAATGATGGTGACGCCATTCATCCGCGCGCCCTTGGCGAGCGATGAGGTGATGTCGGAGGGGTTGGCCTGCCCGTCGGTCGGCAGGAAGGCGGCACCGACGACATCGGCGACGTCCATCAGCGGCCACAGCTCCTGCGCCTCCTTCGGGCTCAGCAGGTGCATTTCGAGGCCGAAGGAGCGGGCCGTGGTGGCTTGACGCTTCACCTCGGTCCAGCGCTCGGCATTGCAGGCGAGGCGCAGGCCGCCATTCATCTTCCAGCCCGTCGCGAGGCCGGTCTCGGCCTCCAGCGTACGGTAGAGCTTCACGGATTCGCCGAGCAGCTGGGTGATGCCGGCATTGGAGCGCAGCTGGCCGACCAGACCGGCGGCGTGGAAGGTCGAGCCCGAGGTGAGCTTGTGCTTCTCGATCAGCACCGTGTCCCTGAAGCCCAATTTGCCCAGGTGATAGGCGGTCGAGGTGCCGATGATGCCGCCGCCGATGATGACGATCTGGGCCTGGGTGGGGAAGGCGGACATCGGTGACTCCTGCGGGGCGAATGGTCACCTTCGAGGTCACCTTGCGCGGCGAGGGATGTCAACGATATTCCACGAAGAACAACATTTTTTGTGGCTATATGTGATCCGGCGAGGGAAGAATGAGCCGCACGCCGGCCTCCCGGCACTGCGCGGCGAAGGCGTCGGGCGGCGGGCCGTCGCTCACCACCGCATCGACCGCGGCGAGTGGGCAGACCGTGACGGAGGCTTCGCGGCCGAATTTCGAGCGGTCGGCGACGACCCAGCTCTCTTCCGCCTGTGCCATGGCGGCGCGGGAGAATTCCGCCTCGAACAGATGGAAGTCCGCCAATTCGCCGGCGCGGGTGATGGCGCCGACCGAGAGCAGGGCGTAGCGCACCTTGAACTGGCTGATGAAGGCCATAGCGGAGGCGCCGAAGGCGGCGGCATCCTCCCCGCCCAGCTCGCCGCCGGCCATGAACACGCGATTGCCGTTGCGCGAGGCCAGGCGGTAGGCGATCTGCGCGGAATGGGTGACGATGGTGAGCCGCGAGCGGCTGGCTAGCGCGTCCGCCACATAGGCCGAGGTGGTGCCGTTATCGAGGAACAGGCTGTCGCCATCCTCGATGCGCTCGCGCACCAGCGTGGCGATCGTCCACTTGGCCTCCTTGTTCACCTGCATGCGGCGCTGAAAGGGCGGTTCCTCCGCCTGTTCGGGCACCATGATGCCGCCATGGAAGCGCAGCAGCGCGCCGTCCTCGATCAGCGGCTGGATGTTGCGCCGGATCGTCTCGGTGGAGACAGCGAGGCGGGCGGCCAGCTCGGTGATGGAGCAGCTGCCGCTGGCGCGTACGGCCTGGAGAATATCGCTGCGGCGCTTGATGGACATTCAGGCTCTCCCGCCGCGCGACCGGCTGTTCGTGCAGAAATTCCACATGATCCCACATCATTAGCAGCAAATGCGGGATATGCGAGGCTTTCGCAGGCGCGTTATACACGACCCGGCACGCCGCTCCGGCCGGCGCGAGAGGCAAGCGCTGCTTCATGCGGAGAAAGCGTGTTTCTCTCAGAGAAATTTTATTGACAGGCCGGCGAGCCGATGTAAGCATTTCCACGTTGAGCGGACAGGGCCGCGACGCGCAAATGCGTCCGTCATCGCTCGATCATCCCTGCGCGCTCCGTCCATCCCGATGCAGACCTCGTAAAGCGAAGGTTTCCTCAGATATGACCGCTGCATTCCCTCGCAATTCCATTCTGAACGAGCGGCATATCGAGCTCGGAACCAAGTTCGAATCTTCGTGGAACGGCATGCCGCTTCCGCAATTCTATGCGACCGACCCTTATGAGGAGGTCGCGACCATCCGCTCCAAGGCGGGGCTGATCGACGTCTCCTCGCTCAATCTGGTCAATGTGACGGGCAGGGACGCGGCCACGCTGCTCAACGAGGTGCTGACGTCGGACATCGCCAGGATGAAGCCGGGCCAGTCCGCCATCAGCAACATCGTCGACGACAATGGCTGCCTGATCGACGACGTGCTGGTCTATTGCAATGCAGCCGACGATTTCCGCCTGTCGCACGGCTCCGGCAAGCTGGAGGAGGTGCTGGGCGAGTTCAGCCTGGGCAAGGACGTCACGGTGCAGAATGACGGCGACACCCATGTGCTGTCGCTACAGGGGCCGCTGGCGCTCGACATATTGAAGCCGCACGCTTCCATCGACCTGACGACGCTGAAATATTTCGAGCACGCCCCGGCGACCCTGTTCGGCCGGCCGGTGACGCTGGCGCGCGGCGGCTATTCGGCCGAGCGCGGCTATGAGGTGTTCAGCGCGGCCGCCGACACCGTGTTTATCTGGGACAAGATCCTCGAGGCCGGCAAGCCGTTTGGCGCCATGCCGGTGTCGTGGCAGAGCCTTGATATCGTCCGCGTCGAGGGCGCGCTGCTGTTCTTCCCCTATGACATGCCCAAGGGCGACGAGACGCCGTGGGAAGTCGGTGCCGACTGGACGGTCGACCTCGACAAGCCGGCCTTCCGCGGCAAGGAGGCGCTGGTGCGCCGCAAGGCCGAGCAGCGCGTCGTGCAGCGTGGCATGGAGATCGACCATCACGAGCAGATCGAGCCCGGCGCCAAGCTGGTCAAGGACGGCAAGGAGGTGGGTTCGCTCAACTCGTCGATCTACAGCCGGCACCTGATGCGCTCCATCGCGCTGGTGCATGTGGTGCCGGAGTTCGGCGCCTTCGGCACAGAGTTTGAGGTGGTCGGGCCGCAGGGCACCTTCATCGGCCGACTGGTGAAGACGCCGTTCTATGACCCGCTGCGCCTGCGCACCCATCCGCTGGAGGAGCGGAGCTGAGGTTTCGCGGTCGTCATCCAGGATCGGCCTTCGGTCGTCCGGGATGACCTGGGTGAATGGAAAAAGGGCCGGAGCGTACCGCTCCGGCCCTTTCTAATTCAGCAGGCTGGCCGTTCACGCCCGCACGCGGCTCTTGGTCGGGTCGTAATGCGGGAAGCCGGTGGTCGTCGCGGCGATGCGCTTGGCGTGGCCGTCGAGCTTGCCGATCTCCACGCTCGCCCCGGTCTCGGCCATGCTCACATCGAGCCGGGCCAGCGCGATGATGTGGCCCAGCGTCGGCGAGCGCGTGGCGCTGGTGACGACGCCGATCTGCGCCCGCCCGTTATAGATCGGGTCGCCGTGATGCACCGGCTCGTTCTCCGCGACGGTGAGGCCGACCAGCTTCTTCGAGGGGTGGGCGCGGCGGCGGGCCAGCGCCTCCTTGCCAATGAAGTCGTCGGTCTTGGATTCCGGTACGGTGAAGCCGATGCCGGCCTCGAACGGGTCGGTCTGGTCGCAGAACTCGTAGCCTGAGAAGGCGAGGCCCGCCTCGATGCGCACCATGTCGAGCGCGAGCAATCCGAGCGGTTCCAGCCCGTAGGGCGTGCCGGCGGCAAAGAGCGCGTCCCAAACCTCGGCGCCGCGGCTCGGATGGCACCAGATCTCATAGCCGAGTTCGCCGGTATAGCCGGTGCGCGAAACCATGACCGGCACGTCGCCGATCTTGCCGATGGTGAAGCGGAACCATTTCAGCTCGTCGGCGCTCGGCTGGTGCGCCGGGGTGACGAGTATCTCGCGAAGGATGTCGCGCGACTTCGGCCCCTGTAGCGCGAGATTGTGCAACTGGTCGGTGGAGGATTTCACGAAGGCATTCAGCCCGTGCTTGGCCGCCAGTTCGCGCAGCCAGACGCCGCAGTAATCGTCGCCGCAGACGAGGCGGAAATTGTTCTCGGCGAGGCGGAACACGGTGCCGTCGTCGAGCATGCCGCCATGCTCATATGTGAGCGCGGTGTAGACCACCTGGCCGACGGCGAGCTTGCGGATGTCGCGGGTGACCGCGAGCTGCACCAGCTTCTCGGCATCCGGCCCGAGGATTTCGAACTTGCGCAGCGCCGAGAGGTCCATCACCACGGCGCGCTCGCGGCAGGCCCAGTATTCCTCAATCGGCCCGCCCGCATTGAAGCAGTCCGGCAGCCAGAAGCCGCGATAATCGGTGAACTTGCGGGTGAGCGCGGAGGTGCGCGCGTGGAAGGCGGTCTCGCGCGTCAGCCGCGGGGCGGAGTCGGGCGTCATGCGGTGGGCGATCCCTCTGGAGAAATTATTCGTGCCGTCATAGACGCGCACATGGATGTCGGTGGGGTGCCAGGCATTGGAGGCGTCGACGTCGTCGGCGCAGGAGGAGGAGGCGCAGACGAGATCGGTGAGCGCGCGCAGCAGCACATAGTCGCCCGGCCGCGACCACGGCTCGTCCATGCCGATGCGGTCGCCGGGGGCGACGAACGTATTGTAGAAGAAGTTGACCGCCGGCCAGCCCATTTTCGGCTCGATGCCATAGGGCGCCAGGGCACGGTTGAAATTGTCCGTGCAGTTGTCGTGGCCGGGATAGCCCATGTCGTCGTAATATTTGGCATTGCACGCCAGCATGAAGGTGTCGTGCCGGCCGACCGTGTCGCGGATCACCTCGACCAGGGCGGTCTGGTCTTCGTCGAAATATTTCGAGTGCAGGCCCGGCCCTGGACTTGCCGAGCCCATTAGCGTGCGGGTGGTGGTCGGGTCGAGCCCCTTCTCGCGGCCCGACGCCAGCTTGGCGGCGTCGAAGGCGAGGAAGTCGGAGCATTGCTGGCCGTCGACATCAATGATCTGGATGTAGTCGCCGGCCTTCACCTCATAGGCGCTCGCGGATGCCGCACGGATGCGCAGGTCGAGCTTCGCTTCGGCGAGCGGCGGCGGCAGCGTGCCGGCGGAGGGCGCGGCCGGCTCGATCTCGACGATGAGGTCGGTCGGCGCGTCCTGCGCACCGGGATCCATCGGGCCGCCGGGCGCGGCGAGCACACAGGCGAGGTGTTCCGGCGCGGTGAAGCTGACGCTGGCGCCCGATGGCTGCGAGGCGCCGAACAGTTCGGCGCCTTCCACCACCCCGCCAAGGAAGGCACGGGCCGTCTCGGGCAGGGCGTCGCCGGTGAGCTGCACCCCGCCGAGGAGGTCCATGAGGCTGCCGGAAAGCCCCGAGACGAACAACGCGCCGGGCTGCCCGCCTTCCGGATCGACAATGTGCACGCGGTCGCCCGGCTTCAGCTCGAAGCTGGCAAAGCCGCCGCCCGGCGCGACATGGCGCAGCCGCGCTGGATTGAGGCGGCGCACGCCCGACGTCGTGCCGAGCTGGATGTTCATGGCGTCTCTCCCGATGACGTGTGGCGGCCTATTCGGCAGCCACGGCCGCTGGATTGATGAAGGCCTCGAACGAATCGTCCAGCGCCTCCAGCCACTTGGTGTGGTGGCCGGGCGCCTTGTTGCCGGTCATGATCGAGACATAGGAATTGTCGCGATAACCCATGATGTCACGCTCCTTGTCGTGTTCCCACACCTTGAACAGGGCGGCGACGGCGTCGAGGTCGAACATCGGGTAGTCGGTGGCCGGGATCAGTTCCTTCATGTAGTCGGTCTGGAAATCGATGGCGTCGAACGCGGTCTCGATCGTGCCTTCCTTCTCCAGCCATTTGGCGATGTCGGCGGCGATCGCCTCGTCCGAGGGCAGCGCGATGCGGCCGAGGATGATGTCGCGCACGTACCAGGCCTGCGCGTCGAACATGTTGAACGTGTAGTACTGGTCCTGCATGCCGAGATAGAACAGCTTGTGGTTGTTCTCCCACACCACGCCCTTGTAGAGATCGGGCGGGTTCATGCGGTTGGCGCTCTTGAGCCGCATGTCGTCCGGCAGGAACGGGTAGTTGTGGAGGTAGCCGGTGCACAGGATCACCGCATCGACTTCCGTGCTCGTGCCGTCGATGAAATGGGCGACGCGTCCGTCCAGCTTTTCCAGCAGCGGCTTCTCGGTGAAGCAGCTCGGCCATTTGAAGTTGGAGCGGCGGGTGCGGTAGCTGAAGGTGATCGACTTGGCGCCGTATTTGTAGCACTGGCTGGCGATGTCCTCCGCCGAATAGGACGAGCCGACCACCAGCAGATCCTTGCCGACGAATTCGTCGGCGGCGCGGAAGTCGTGGGCGTGCATCACCCGGCCGGGGAACATCTCGATGCCGGGGAAATACGGCACGTTCGGCGTCGAGAAGTGGCCGGAGGCGACGACCACATAGTCGAACACCTCGGAATAGAGCTCGTCCTTGACCAGGTCCTTCACCGAGACGGTGAATGTTTCTGTCTCCGGCGAATACTCGATCCACTTCACCGCGGTGTTGAAGCGCACGCTCGGCTTGAGGCCCGCCTTCTCGACCCGGCCCATGATGTAGTCGTGCAGTACGGCGCGGGGAGGATAGGACGGAATGGGCCGGCCGAAGTGCTCCTCGAAGGTGTAGTCGGAGAACTCCAGGCACTCCTTCGGGCCGTTCGACCAGAGGTAGCGGTACATGGAGCCATGCACCGGCTCGCCATACTGGTCGAGGCCGGTGCGCCAGGTGTAGTTCCAGATGCCGCCCCAATCCGACTGCTTTTCGAAGCAGACGAATTCCGGGATCTCGGCTCCCTTCTTCTGTGCAGACTGGAAAGCCCGAAGCATGGCCATGCCCGACGGGCCGGCACCGATGATGGCGACGCGGATGCTCATTTGCGTGTTCCCGTAGTCCTCATTGGAAGGTTGCCGGATCGCTGCCTCCTCGACGGGAAACCTGTTCGTCCGGCCTTTGATGAAAGCCTCGTCTATATTTCTTGTTTGTCAAGATAGTTTCCTGGAAAGAATTCGATCCTTGTGCGCTGCCAAATTCGGCAGCCCGCCTAAACAATGGGCGATGGGGGTTCTTGACGGAAAAAGTTTCCTGCTGAACACTTCATTTTATCGCAGAGAAACATTTCGGCACGGTCAGCCCCGTTTCTCCACGAGCAGTCTTCATGCCAATCCGCCCGAGAGAACGGCCTTCCAGAGACCGCCATCATGCTGATTTCGGACATCAAGAGCCGGCCTGTCTATGAGCGCCTGAGCCTCGACGGCAGCGGGCGCCGTCATCTCGTGCTCAGCGACGCGCCGCGTCCGCTCGCCGAGGTGATAGACGGCACGGAGGACGCCGCCGCGCCGCTCGGCTACTGGATCGTGGCGGCGACCAGCGCGGTCGATGGCCAGCCCCGGATCGAGCCGGCCCCCGGCAATGCGGCGGAGCTGGAGGAGCGCGCCTTCCGGGCGGTGCCGCATCTGCTCGACCGCCTGTCGCATCGGCTGGCGCAGGAGACCGTCGGCTTCCGGCTCTATGCCGTGGGCGAGGAAGGCTTCATCTGGGACGTCGCCCGGCTGGCCCGCGAGGCGGGGCTGGAGGGCGCCGAGTGCCGGACCGCCCATGCCGGTTCGCTGCGCCGCAAGGTGTTCTGCGTCCACTGCAAGACCGTCACCGGCGACGTCACCACCAGCATCGTCGTGTGCGCGGGCTGCGGCGCGCATCTGGTGGTCCGCGATCACTTTTCCCGCTTCCATTCCGCCTTTATGGGGGTGCAGGCGGATGCCGAGGCGCCGGGCGAGCTGCCCCCCGTCGAGGAGGTGTTTCCATGAGCCACCGCGCCACCACCCTTCCGCTGCGCGTCGCCACCATCGTGCCGCTGTCGCCGACGCTGAAGGCGTTCACCCTCCTGCCCGCCGATGGTGGGCTGGTGGCGCCTTCCGGGCCCGGCGCGCATCTGCGGTTGTTCCTGAAAGATGGCGAGCGGCTGCACCGCAACGCCTATTCGCTGATCGCAAATCCGGCGGATCGCAGCCACCTCTCCATCATCGTGCGGCGCGTCGCCGACTCGAAGGGCGGCTCGGCCTTCCTGCATGAGCAGGTAAGCGAGGGTGACGTGATCGAGGCCGGACTGCCGGCCAATCTCTTCCCCGTGATGCGTACCGCGCGCCGGCACCTGATGGTGTCGGGCGGCATCGGACTGACGCCGTTCCTCGCCTATATCGCCGCCTTCGAGGCGGCGAGCACGCCGTGGGAGCTGCACCATTTCTGCCGGCCGGCCGAGCGCGCCGTGTTCGAACAACTGCTCGCCCGCTATCCCGCGTCCAAGGTGCACTTCCATTGCGATGTCGATCTCGGCGGGCTGGAGCAGGCGCTCATCCGCCAGCCGCTCGGCACGCATTTCTATACCTGCGGGCCGGCGCTGCTGATGGAGGCGGCGATGGAACTGGCCGCGTCCCTCGGCTGGCCCAGGGCTCGGCTGCATTCGGAATCCTTCGGCGGCGTGGCGGCGGGCGGTGAGCCCTTCATAGCCGTGCTGCGCCGCTCGGGGCTGGAGATCGCGGTCGGGGCGGAGACCAGCCTGCTCGACGCCATCGAGGCCGCCGGCGTCGAGGCGCCGTGTCTGTGCCGGGGCGGGGCCTGCGGGCAGTGCGTCACCGAAGTGGCGGAGGGCGAGCCCGAGCATCGCGATCATTTCCTCGACGCGGAGGAGCGCGCCTCCAATCGCCTGATCATGACCTGCGTGTCGCGCGCCCGCACCGCGCGCCTCGTGCTCGAACTCTGACCGGACAGGGGACCGCCGTGACCATCCAGTTCAAGCCGGAAGAGACGTTCCGCGACGAGTTCACCTACGCGAACTCCGACGCCGCGGTACTGCGCTTTCCGTTCCCCTTCCCGGAAGACGCCTACATGTACTCGGTGAACATCGAGCCGCATGTGCCGGGCGGGCCGACGCCGGCCTTCGACAACCCGTTCGATGTCGACGAACACTATGTCGCGGAGTGCCGCGAGCGCGCCAGGGTGCTGGAGCAGGACCCCGGCCGCTGCAAGGTGCTGCCTCACATGATGGCGGCGCAGTGGGACACGCTGGAGCTCATCATGGAGAGCTTCGCCGCGTCCTATCCCGAGCATTTCACGCTGACCCGCGAGGGGACGAACTGGACCTGGGAGAACCGCCCGCTCGGCATATGCGACAGCTTCGTCTTCGGCGACGCTTCGAGCCTGCCGCTGCCTCCTTTTGAGTACATCACCCGGCAGGCGCAGGGCGATTTCACCCTGCAGGACCAGCGCGACGACAACCTGTTCATCGACGGCGGCATGGTGACGACGCAGGCCGACTGGTCGCTCGATTTCGATGTCGGCATGAGCTTCCACCAGTGGCACGGCCCGGTGCCGCTCGCCCATCAGAAGGGCGTGTTCGACCGCGCGCTGAAATTCCTGCTGCGGCTGCAATATGGCCAGCCGGTGCGCCGGCTGAACTGGACCATGACCATCAATCCGCGGCTCGACACCAGCCCGGAAAACTATCCGCAATGGGGGCCGGACCGGCTGACGATCACGCCGGAGAATGTCGGCGCCAAGCTGCATCTGCGGGTCGAGTTGCAGTCGCTGTTCCGGTTGCCGCGCTCCAACGCCATTCTTTTCGGCATTCGCTGCTATCTGTGCAGCATCGAGGACCTCGCTCGCGTCGACATCTGGGGCAAGCGCCTGCACCGTGTGCTGCGCGACCTGCATCCGGAGATCGCCGACTACAAGGGCACGACGCGCTATCGCGAGATGGCGGTTGACTATCTGTCGCGCTTCGACGACGGCGCCGACCTTCCCGTCGGGACGGCGCCGCGCCAGTCCGTCCTGCCGGCCAAGCGCTGAGGCCGGCATGCGCATGCCGTTGCGTACGCTTAACCGGCCCCCGGAACTCGCCGGGGTGATCGAGGCCGAGCCGAACCAAGCGGCCCCTGTCGCGCTGAAGAACGGTCAGCATGTCGCGCCGCCGCCCGTGGTGACGGAGGAGGCCATTGCCACCGGCTCGGGCGCGCCGCGCGCGTCCAGTGTGACGGTCGAGCAGGCGATCGGCGCGCAGATCCGCCAGCAGCGCAAGAAGCTGGACATCACCAGCGCCGAGCTGGCGGCGACGGCGAAGATCTCGCCCGGCATGATCTCGAAGATCGAGAACGGGCAGATTTCGTCCTCGCTTTCCACGCTCACCGCCCTGGCGAGCGCGCTGAACGTGCCGATCGCGGCGCTGTTCGCCGGCTATGACGACCGCAGCGACTGTTCCTTCGTCAAGGCGGGGCAGGGCACTGTCGTCGACCGGCGCGGCACCAAGTCCGGCCACATCTACGAGCTGCTCGGGCATTCGCTTGGCTCGGGCATGGTGGTGGAGCCGTTCCTCATCACCCTCACCGGGGAGGCGACGGCCTATTCGGCCTTCCGCCATGCCGGTGTGGAGCTGATCTACATGCTCTCCGGCTCCGTCGGCTACCGCCACGCCGACAAGGTCTACGAGTTGCAGCCCGGCGATACGCTGTTCTTCGATGCCTCCGCCCAGCATGGGCCGGAGGAGCTGATTTCCGTGCCCATGACCTATCTGTCGATCATCGTCTATCCGAAGGAATGAGCGTCCGCGTGACGCGTCTTCCCAGCCGCGACAGGGGCGCTCCCTCAGCGGACTAGTGGCCTGCAATTTGCCTGTGAAGAAAGAGATGTTCCTGAAAGGACACCTCACTCGCCACGCATGCCCCCAGCGAACCATCCAAGGGAAAGATCCGATGCGCGTTCAAAGTCTCATGAAAGCACTTGCGGTGTGCGCGGCTGTGGGCGGTATGCCCGCGCTCGCCCAGGCCGAGGAATCCAAGGCCCCGATCATCATCGCGCTGCATGACTGGACGGGCCAGCACATCACCTCGCACATCGCCGGCGACCTGCTGAAGGCGAAGGGCTACAAGGTGGAGTACGTCACCATCGATTATCTCACCGGCCTCACCGCCATGGAGAATGGCGACGTGACCGTGATGACGGAGCTGTGGGCGACCACGGCCGGCGACGCGATGAAGGCTTCCGATGCCACCGGCAAGACCGAGAATCTCGGGCCCCTCGGCCCGGCGGCGAAGGAAGAGTGGTGGTACCCGATCTACATGAAGGAGAAGTGCCCGGGCCTGCCGGACTGGAAGGCGCTGCTGAAGTGCGGCGAGGCCTTCTCCGCGCCGGAGACCGCGCCCAAGGGCCGCTATCTCGGCATGGAAGCCACTTGGGGCGGCCATGATCCCGAGCGTATCGAGGCGCTGGGCCTGCCCTTCGTCGCCGTCGACGCCGGTACCGAGTCGGCAATGTTCGCCGAGCTGAAGTCCGCCTATGAGCGCAAGGCGCCCATCATGCTGTGGGTCTACTCGCCGCACTGGGTGCCCTCGGTGTTCGAAGGCGAGTGGGTGCAATTCCCCGAATATGACGCGGCCTGCTACACCGACCCGAAATGGGGCACCAACCCCGACAAGGCATTCGACTGCGGCAAGCCGCATGGCGAGATCTTTAAGTACACTTCCGCCGATACCAAGACCAAGTGGCCCGGCGCCTATGCCGTGCTGAAGAAGCTCAAGGTAGACGGGCCGGAGCTGAACCTCATGGTCAAGGAAGTGGACGTCGACGGCAAGAACCTCGACGAGGTCGTCGCCGCCTATGTCGCCAAGCACAAGGGCGAGTACTGATCCGGCCCCGCGTAGGACCGGCGCTTGCCGCCGGTCTTGCCGTTTCCGGGCGCCGCCCTCTCTGGCGGCGCCCGTCTTGCCCAACCTCCGACAGCTGAAGGGCCCGCCTCATGGCCATGGTTTCGATCGCGCCCGTTCCGGCCACGGCCCCCGCCAAGGCTTCGCCCGCCACCGACGCGCCGCCGGCCCTCATCTGCCGCAACCTCTGGAAGGTGTATGGCGCCAATGCCGACGCCTTCATGCGCGATAACCCGATTCCGACGCCCGCCGAGGTGCGCGCCGCCGGGCTGTTCGCCGCCGTGCGCGATGCCTCGCTGGAGATCCGTCAGGGCGAGATCTTCATCATCATGGGCCTGTCGGGTTCGGGCAAGTCGACGCTCGTGCGCTGTCTTTCGCGCCTCGTCGAGCCCACGGCCGGCTCGGTGTTCTACGAGCACCAGAATCTGCTGCGCATGACGCCGGGCGAGCTCATCGAGGTGCGCCGGCACAAGATGGGCATGGTGTTCCAGAACTTCGCCCTGCTGCCGCACCGCACCGTACTGGGCAATGTTGCCTTCCCGCTGGAGGTGCAGGGCGTGCCGAAGCCCGAGCGCGAGGAACGTGCGCTCAAGGTGATCGAGCTGGTCGGCCTTGCCGAGCGCGCCGGCTACTACCCGCGCGAACTCTCCGGCGGCCAGCAGCAGCGCGTGGGCATCGCCCGTTCGCTCGCCGCCGAGCCGGCGCTGTGGTTCCTCGACGAGCCGTTCTCCGCGCTCGACCCGCTGATCCGCCACGAAATGCAGAACGAGTTCCTGCGCCTACAGCGGATGCTGTCGAAGACCATCGTCTTCATCACCCATGATTTCGACGAGGCGATCCGCCTCGCCGACCGCATCGCCATCATGAAGGATGGCGTCATCATCCAGGTCGGCACGGCGGAGGAACTGGTGCTCCACCCGGCCTCCGACTATGTCTCCGAATTCACCCGGCACGTCACGCGAGCCAAGGTGCTGACCGCCGGTGGGGTGTGCGTGCCGGTTCTTCCCGGCGAGGCGCTGGGCCCGGCCGTGCCGGCGCGGGCGCTGGTCGCCGAGGTGGCGGAAGTCGTGCTTTCCGCCGACGCGCCGGCCGCCGTGGTCGACGCTGGCGGCGCCGTGCTCGGCAAGCTGGAGAAGGCGGCGGTGATCGCCAATCTGGTCGGGGGAGCCCAATGAGCGATGTCGCCCTGCAACGCGCCGCCGCGCAGTGGCGGGTGCCGGCCGGCTGGCTCGTCGCCGGCCTCGTCGCGCTCGCGGTGCTTGTGCCCTATGCCGCGCCGGAGACCTTCGGCTGGGCGAAGGCCTATCCCTCGAAGTGGATCGTGCCAATCAGCGATTGGCTGAAGGCGCTCCTCTACTGGCTGGCGCGCGACGCGACCTTCGGGCTGTTCACCTTCAAGGACATGACGCGCTTCATTTCCGGCCTGTTCGGCTATGCGCTGGACGTGCCGAAGGCGCTGTTCTCCTCCGGCATAAGCCTCGGCGACGAGGACGGCGCCTTCCACATTCCGCGGCTGTCCTGGGCCGGCATCATCGCGGCGGTGACGATCTGGAGCTATGTGCTCGGCGGCGCTCGGCTCGCGGCGCTCGGCTTCATCGGCTTCGGTTACATCCTCGTCTTCGGCCAGTGGGACAGCGCGATGGTGACGTTATCGCAGGTCGTCCTCGCGGTGGCGACGGGCGTGGCCGGCGGCATCGGGCTCGGCATCCTCGCCTACCGCGTGCCGCGCATCGAGAGCGGGGTGGTGGCAGCGCTCGACTTCATGCAGACGGTGCCGACCTTCGCCTATCTGGTGCCGCTGGTGTTCCTGGTCGGCGTCGGCCCGGTCTCGGGCATGCTGGCGACCATCCTCTACGCCATGCCGCCCATGGTGCGCGTCACCATGATGGCGCTGAAGCGCGTGCCACCGGAACTGGACGAACTCGCCCGCATGACCGGCTGCCTGCCGCGCCAGCAACTGTGGAAGGTGCTTGTGCCTTCTGCGCGCGACGACCTGCTGGTCGGCGTCAACCAGGTGATCATGCTGACCCTAAACATGATCATCATCGCCGCGATGATCGGCGCCGGCGGCCTCGGCTTCGACGTGCTGAACGCGCTCAGACAAGCCAACGGCCTCGGCAAGGGGCTGGAAGCCGGCCTCGCCGTCGTGGCGCTCGCCATCGTGCTCGACCGGATGAGCCGCGCGCTGGTGGAGATGCGCCCGGTGCACGGGGCTGCCGCACAACGGCGCCGCCAGCTGTTCTGGCTCGGCTTCATCGCGCTGATGGGCTTCACCGTGCTGTCGCTCGCCTTCCCAGCGCTGGAGAAGCTGCCGACGGAATACCGCATCTCCACCGGCAACATGTGGTCGGATGTGGTGTCCTGGGTGAACGTCAACCTGTTCGCCACTACCGATGCCCTGCGTACCTTCCTGCTGCTCTACCTGCTGGTGCCGGTGAAGACCTTCCTGATCGGCTTTCCCTGGGTCGGCCTGCTGGCGGTGGTGGCGGGCGGGGCGTGGGCGCTGGGCGGCTGGCGCTTCGCGCTGGGCATGGCCGCGCTGATCGCCTTCATCCCCGTGGCGGGGTTGTGGGAGCGCGGCATGACCACGATCTATCTGTGTTCGATCTCGGTGATCATCGCCACGCTGATCGGCCTGCCGCTCGGCTTCCTCGGCAGCCGCTCGCAGCGCATGCACGATTTCCTCGGGGCGATGTGCGACACGCTGCAGACGCTGCCGTCCTTCGTTTATCTGCTGCCCGTGGTCATGCTGTTCCGCATTGGCGATGTGTCGGCGCTGGTGGCGATCGTGCTCTATGCCATGGTGCCGGCGATCCGCTTCACCGACCATGGCCTCAGGCGCGTGCCGCCGAGCCTGCAGGAGGCGGGCACCATGGCCGGTTGCACCGGCATGCAGCGGCTCGCCAAGGTCGAGCTGCCCTATGCGCTGCCGGAAATCATGCTCGGCGTGAACCAGGTGATCATGATGGCGCTGTCGATGCTGGTGGTGTCGTCCTTCGTCGGCACCAATGATCTCGGCAAGCAGATTCAGGTGGCGATCTCGCAGGCCGATCCGGGCAAGGGCCTCTCCGCTGGCCTTGCTATCGCCTTTCTGGGCATCATCGCCGACCGGATGATCGGCCGCTGGGTCGCGGCCCGCCGCGCGCGCATGGGGCTGTGAGAAGCGTCAGGCGCCGCGCGAGGCAGGCACGGGCGAGTGCCGCGGTGCCTCCCGATAGCCATTCCGCGCGATGATGGTGAGGGGGCGGCCGGCCTGATCCTCAGTCGATGATGTGGTAGCCGCCGTCGATATAGAGCACCTGTCCCGTCATCAGCCGGGCGGCGTCATGGGCGAGGAAGGCGGTGGCGACGCCGACATCGTCGATCGACACCAGTTCGCGCGCGGGCGCCTTGGTCTTCGCCTTCTCCAAGAGCGCGTCGAATTCGGGAATGCCGGAGGCCGCGCGCGTCGCCAGCGGGCCGGGCGAGATGGCATGCACGCGGATGCCCTTGGGGCCAAGCTCGGCCGCCATGTAGCGCACCGCGCTCTCCAGCGCCGCCTTGGCGACGCCCATGATGTTGTAGTTCTCCACCACCCGCTCCGAGCCGTAATAGGTCATGGTGAACAGCGTGCCGCCGTCCTTCATCAACGGTTCGGCGAGGTGCGCCATGCGGATGAAGGACCAGCAGGAGATTTCCATCGTCTTCAGGAAGCCGTCGAGCGGGGCGTCGGTGACGCGGCCGGCCAGCGTGTCGCGCGGGGAGAAGGCGATGGAGTGGACCACGAAGTCGAGCTTGCCCCATTCCTCGCCGATGCGCGCGAACACGGCTTCCAACTCGCCGGGCACGCTCATGTCGAGCGGCATCAGGATCGGCGCCTCGAGCTCGCGCGCCAGCGGCTCGACATGCGGGCGCGCCCTCTCGTTGAGATAGGTCACGGCGATCTCGGCGCCGAAGGCGCGGAAGGCGCGAGCGCAACCCCAGGCGATGGACTTGTCGTTGGCGATGCCGACGATCAGGCCCTTCTTGCCCTCGAGCAGCTTGGCCTTCGCGGCGGGAATGGGCATCTGGCGGCTCCGTTCGGTGTGCAGGCGGAGGGAACGGCGCTATTCGGCTGCCACGGTGGCGGCGTTGCGGCGGGCGGCGGCATAGAGCGTGGCGACGGCGCAGGAGGCGAGGCGGGTGCGCACCGAATCCGCGCGCGAGGTCAGGATGATCGGCACGCGCGCGCCGAGCACGATGCCGGCGGCATCGGCATGGGCGAGGAAGGTCAGGTTCTTCGCCAGCATGTTGCCGGCCTCAAGATCGGGCACGACGAGGATCTGCGCATGGCCCGCGACCGGAGAGACGATGCCCTTGATGCGCGCCGCTTCGGGATCGATGGCGTTGTCGAAAGCCAGTGGCCCCTCGACGAGGCCGCCGGTGATCTGGCCGCGCTCGGCCATCTTGCACAGGGCCGCCGCCTCGATAGTGGAGGGTATCTTGGTGGTCACCGTCTCCACCGCCGAGAGGATGGCGACCTTCGGCGTGCCGAGGCCGACGCCAGTCCACAGGTCGATGGCGTTCTGGATGATGTCGCGCTTAGCGTCGAGGTCGGGGAAGATGTTGATCGCTGCATCGGTGATGAACAGCGTCTCGGCATGGCCGGGCACGTCCATGACGAAGACATGGCTGATGCGCCGGGCGGTGCGCAGCCCGGTGGCGGAGGCGGCCACCTCCTTCATCAATTCGTCGGTGTGCAGGCTGCCCTTCATGAGTAGCTCGCCGCGTCCCTCGCGCACCAGTTCCACGGCCTTCGCCGCCGCCGCATGGCTGTGCGGAGCGTCGATGATCTCGATGCCATCGAGGTTCAGCCCGTACTGGCCCGCGACCGCACGTATCTTGGCGTCCGGCCCCACCAGGATCGGCACGATCAGCCCGGCTTCGCCCGCTTCCAGCGCGCCGCGCAGCGAGGTCTCGTCGCAGGGATGCGCGACGATGGTAGTGGCGGGACCGCTGGTGTGGGCCTTGGCGATCAGGCGATCATATTTGGAGGGCGCTGCGTCCGGCGGAAGCGGGGGGATATCGGCCATCAGGTCTCAGTTCTCCTTGCGCGCGGCCACGGAAAGTCGGGGACGTGAGGGGGCGGAAGGCGCGAACAGACGCCGGACCTCTTCCATCCGCTCGGCCGCTTCCCCGGCGAGCGGGCCGCGGGCGCTCAATATCTCCTCAAGCAAGGTGAGGACGGACTTCCGCTGCTCGACATCGTCCGGAAGCAGAGCGGGGATCGCCTGCAACGCCGCTCTGCTGTCGATGAGCAGCATGAAGAACTGCTCCCGCACCAGCGCCTTGAAGCCTTCCAGGGTGAGCTGCGAGCTTCGCTCGCCATCCCGGCGCAGCCGCCGGATTGCCTCGAAGCCGCGCTCGTCGGCGCCGCCGCGCGCCAGGCCGACATAGACCAGCGCCCGCACGCCGGCCTCCAGCAGGCCGCCGCTGGTGAAGCCCTCGCGCAGCTCTGCAATCCGCTTGGCCAGGAGTTCGTCATGCAGCTGGCTCTTGGCCGCGCGGCGCGGCCATTGCTGCGAGGTGGTATCGACGCCGACCGCCGCCTGTAGCAGGGGGGAGCCGTAGATGGCGCGGAACAGCGTCTCCGACTGGTGCTCGACCGCCTTGCGCCAGCCTTCCAGCCCCTCGACGATCTGGCGCGAGGCCTGCTCCTGCGCCTTGAGGAACGGATTGTCCGGCGCGACCGGGTGGCGATCCTCGCGGACCTTGCGGGCGGCATCGTCGAGCCAGGCGAGGGCCGGGTTCTGCGCGCCGAACATCTCATAGCTCAGCCGCAACGGGTGCAGCTTGCGGGCGGCCTCGGCCATGGCCGGGTTGACCAGCGCCTTTACCCAGGGCTGCACCAGCGCGCGATAGAGCGAGAGGTTGATCTCCGATACCCGCGCCGCCGCGGCGAAGCGGCGCTCGTCCTCCAGCGTGTTGCCGCCGAGCGCGCGGATGTCGTCGAGGTCACGGGCCTCGCAGCGCATGAACCACTCGCCCGATGGCAGATTCGGGTCGGTGCCGGGCTTGGGCTCGAACACCGCCTCATAGAGGCCGGGCGGCAGCACATCGATGAAATCGATGTTGGAGGCGAATTCCTGGTGCTCCTTCCGCGCGACGCTCGCCGAGACGAAGATGCCGAGATGGCCGATCTTGTCGTGCACCGTGTAGACGATGGTCTGGCCGTAGGAGCGGATCTCGTCGACACTGTCATAGAGGTCGAGGATCCAGTCGAGCGCCTGCTGCGGCGGGGTGATGTTGTCGCCATGCGAGCAGAACACCACGATCGGCGAGCGGATGCTGCGCAGGTCGATCTCCTTGCCGTCGGAGGTGCGGATGTCGCCGCAGGCGAGGTGGTTGCCGACGAACAGCTCGTCGACGATGAACTGGATTTCCTCGCCATTGAGCAGGACGTGGCCGCCCCACCATTTCTCGAAGCCGAGATAGCGCTCCACTTCGGTGTCGACCTTGGAATAGAGGTTGTACTGCTTGCTCCACAGCGTGTTGGCCGGGTTCTGGTTCTCGAAGTTCTGCACCAGCCAGGCGCCGTCGAAGATGCCGGCGCCGAGATCGCTGGTCAGTGCGGTGAGCCACGAGCCCCCGAGCAGGCCGCCGGAATAGCGCATGGGATTCTGTCCCGTTACGCCGGCCCAGTAGGAAAGCGGCGAGCCGGCGATGATGATCGGGCCGAACAGTTCCGGGCGCACCGCCGCAAGCATCATCACCGCCCAACCGGCCTGGCAGTTGCCGACCACGCAGGGCTTGCCCTCGGCATGCGGATGGCGGGCCGCGACGGCTTCCAGGAAGGTCGCCTCGGCGCGGCCGATATCCTCGATGGTCTGGCCGGCGACAGGATCGGGAAGGAAGCCGATGAAATAGCAGGGATGCCCGGCATGGAGTGCCACGCCGATCTCGCTGTCGGCCTTGAACCCGCCGATGCCGGGCCCGTGGCCAGCGCGCGGATCGACGATGACGAAGGGGCGCATTGTCTCGTCGACCGCGACCCCTTCGGGTGGCACGATGCGCACCAACAGATAGTTCACGGGCCGGGGCAATGTGCGCCCGTCGACGATGAGTTCCGGCTGATAGTCGAGCACGTTGGGCGCCGTCTGCGCCATGTGCTCCTCGTACTGGAGGCCGCGCTGGCGCATGGCCTCAAGATAGAGAATCCAGCGCTGGCTGGCGTCGACCAGATAGGAATTGGCGGCAGATACGAAGTCGGTGGCGCTTTCGCTCACGGCCATGCTCCCAGCTGGTTGTGTCACGATAGCTGCTGTCCGAAGTCTTTCCCATGACGTTCGTCGCCGCCTTGACGATGATCAACGCGCGGGACGATCGGCACGTCGAGGTCTTCGCGTCCCAGTCTCGCGACAGCCCTTGCGATGCCGGGTCAGTTGCCGCAGAGTTGTCTGGATCGGTTCCAGGGAACCTCGTTCGTTGAGCCAGATCAAGGGCGCCGTTCGGGCCATGGTGCCATATGAACGCAGTGTTGCATGTGCCGTCGCCCGACATGCGGGAAGCCATATCCGCAGGGCGGGTTCGTTCTTCAGTAGTGTCGCGACCGTGCGGGCGGTCGGAGGCGGGTCTTTGTGCGACGGGGTCGCACTCCTCTTCAGGCTACGGACGTATTCAGTGACGGCCCGGCAAAGGGCCGCCGGGAGGTGACGCATGGGCGACAAGAAAAAGCACAACAAGACATCGGCTCCCGAGGGCGAGCCGCTTTCGCGCAAGCTCTATGAGGAAGAACTGAAGCGCCTGCATGGCGAGCTGGTGAGCCTGCAGGAATGGACGAAGCACACCGGCGCCAAGGTCTGCGTCGTGTTTGAAGGCCGTGACACGGCGGGCAAGGGCGGCGCGATCAAGGCACTGACCGAGCGGGTGAGCCCGCGGGTGTTCCGCGTCGTCGCGCTGCCGCCGCCCACCGAGCGCGAGAAGTCGCAGATGTATGCGCAGCGCTACGTGCCGCATCTGCCGGCGGCCGGCGAGATCGTGATCTTCGACCGCAGCTGGTACAACCGCGCCGGCGTCGAGCGCGTCATGGGGTTCTGCACCGAGGAACAGGCGACCAAGTTCCTCGAGACCATTGCCGGGATCGAGAAGGCGATGATCGAATCCGGTATCATCCTGCTGAAATACTGGCTGGAGGTCAGTCAGGAGGAGCAGACCAAGCGCATCGAGTCCCGCATCAACGACCCGCGCAAGGTCTGGAAGCTGTCGCCGATGGACCTGAAGTCCTACAGCCGCTGGTATGACTATTCGCGCGCCCGCGACGACATCTTCGCCGCGTCGGACACGCCCTGGGCGCCCTGGTATGTCGTCGACTCCAACGACAAAAGGCGCGCCCGGCTCAACATCATCACGCATATCCTGTCGAAGGTGCCCTACGAGGCGCCCAAGCGCGAAAAGATAAAGTTGCCCAAGCGCCAGAAGGCTGGCGGCTATGTGGAGCCGGAGGATATCCGGCACCATGTCCCCGCTGTGTTCTGAGCGGAGCGGCCTCTGCCCTCCCGCGCCTTTGTTCGAGAAACTCTGCCCAGTCGGCATGGAGCAAGACGATGAGCGAGACTGAGAAGATCCAGGGCGCCGACAAGCGCCTGCTAGGCGACGAGAGCTTCATGTCAGCGGCGGATCTGCGCGGTTACATGGACAAGGTCGCCACGGCCCACGCCAACGAGATGGCCGAGGCGGTCGACCGCGCGGAGCGGGCGAAGGAGGAACTGGCCAAGACCCTTGCCAAGCCGATCGAGCTGACGCCGCAGAAGCTCGAGGAGATCGCCCAGAGCCTTCTCGTCAAGCTGCGGGCCGCCGCCGAGCGCGGCGACACCGAGCTGATGGTGATGCGTTTCCCCAACACGCTGTGCACCGATCACGGCCGCGCCATCAACAACACGCTGGAAGGCTGGCCCGACACGCTCACCGGCCGTCCGCGCCAAGCTTACGAGCTGTGGCGCGACCGGCTCAAGCCGTCCGGCTTCGGGCTGGCGGCGATGATCGTTGACTGGCCGAAGGGCATGCCGGGCGATGTCGGCCTGTTCCTCACTTGGGGAGGCCGGTAGCAGCCGGCCTATCCGGGCGTTGCGCCGAGGCGGCGCACGAGGAATAACAGCACGATCCGGCCACGCTCGCGCGTGGCCTTCTGACGCGAGAGCACGACCATGTCGCCGGCCATGCATCCCCTGGCTACGGAACATCTGCCTTTCTTCATCACCGCGCCCGGCGACACCGACGTGCTGATGGTCGTCGGGGTGGTGACGCTGGTCGGCTCGGTGCTGCTGGCGGGTGTGCTGTTCCTGACGATCCACTCACTGCCCGAGCGCATGGCGCATGAGGGCCAGAAGCTCCAGTTCGAGATCGTCGCGGTGCTGTGCCTGCTGGCGCTGTTCACCCATATCCAGCTGTTCTGGGTGGTGGCGCTGCTGCTCGCCTTCATCGACCTGCCAGACTTCATGACGCCGCTGAACCGGATCGCGCGCTCGTCCGAGAAGCTGGCGGGCTTGCCGTCGCCAGCAGAGCCTGACCCCTCGACCGATGCGCCGGCCGGCAAGACGGAGCACGGACATGCTTGAGCTCATGCTGTGCTCGATGCTGACGGTGCTGCCGGACTATCTCTACCGGCGCTACGGCCAGGGAAAGCGCTTCGGCCACGAGATCACGCTCTATTCGGTATGGTACGAGCTGCGATGGGGCATCACCACCTGCCTAATGCTGACCGTCTCGCTGATCACCATCATCTTCTACAACCACCCCGCGACGACCAACGTCACCGCCTATTTCCGCACCGTCTCGATCCTGCCGGAGACGATCGGCCGGGTGGCGGAGATACATGTCGGGGTGAGCGACCACGTCGCCAAGGGCCAGCCGATCCTGCGGCTCGACGATTCGAGCCAGCGGGCGGCGGTCGAGACGGCGCGGCGGCGCATCGTCGAGACCGACGCGGCGATGCTGGTCGCGCGCACCGATCTCGCGGTGGCGGAGGGCCAGATCGTGCAGGCGGCGGAATCGCTGCAGCAGGCGCGCGACGAACTCGCCACCAAGCAGGAACTGCTGGCCCGCAACGCCGATGTGGTGACGCGGCGCGAGATCGAGCGGCTGCAGAACGTCGTCGACGGGCGCGAGGGCGCGCTGGTGGCGGCGAATGCCGCCAGGGACGGTGCCGTGGCCCGGCTGGAGCAATTGCTGCCCGCACAGAAGGCGAGCGCCGAGGCCGCCCTTGCCGAGGCCGAGACCGCGCTGTCGAAAACCGTGATCCGTGCCGGGGTCGATGGGCGCGTGGAGCAGTTTGCCGTGCGCGTGGGCGACCTCGTCAATCCGATGATCCGCTCGGCCGGCCTGCTCATTCCCGACGGTGCCGGCCGAGAGCGGCTGGTCGCGGGGTTCGGGCAGATAGAGGCGCAGGTGATGAAGGTGGGCATGGTGGCGGAGGCGACCTGCATCTCGAAGCCCTTCGCCATCATCCCGATGGTGGTGACGGAGGTGCAGCAGTTCATCGCTGCCGGGCAGGTCCGCGCCACCGAACAGCTGCTCGACGCCCAGCAGGTGCAGCAGCCGGGCACACTGACGGTGACGCTGGAGCCGCTCTACGAGGGCGGGCTGGACGGCGTGCCGCCCGGCTCCAGCTGCATCGCCAACGCCTATTCCTCTAACCATGACCGGCTGGCGGCGGGAGGGCTTGGCATCGTCACCGCGTTCTACCTGCACATGGTCGACACCGTGGCGCTGGTCCATGCGCTGCTGCTGCGCCTGCAGGCGCTGATCCTGCCGATCCAGACCCTGGTGTTCGGCGGGCATTGAGCCTGCGAGGAAAGGCTGGTGGCGCGCCGGTCAGCGCGCGGCGGCCTTGTAGTCCGCGTCCGAGACGGGCTCCAGCCAGTCGACGCTGCGCCCGTCATGCGCCTCGGCGATGGCGATGTGGGTCATGGGCGCGCTGGCGGTGGCGCCGTGCCAGTGCTTCTCGCCCGGCGGAAACCAGACGATGTCGCCGACGCCGACATCCTCCACTGGCCCGCCTTCGCGCTGCACCCAGCCCTCGCCGGCGACGATGACCAGGGTCTGCCCAAGCGGATGCGTGTGCCAGGCGGTGCGGGCTCCCGGCTCGAAGGAAACGATCGCTCCCCCGACTCGGGCCGGCTCGCCATGCTGGAAGCGCGATTCGATCTGGACCGAGCCGGTGAAATACTCCGCCGGCCCTTGCGTCGGCGGCTGCACGCCAAACCGAATGATGTCCATCGTCTCTCTCCTGCCGGTGGAAGCGCGTCGGCGTTCCCGGGCTGGAGACAAGACGCCACGGAGCCGCCCGGCGTCAATCCGCCGGGACGGCCCTGCGCGCAATGCGGCCGGTCAGTTGGCGCCGCGCGTCGCTTCCCACAGGAACCAGGTACGGCGTTCGGTCTCGTCGATCCAGACTTCCAGTACGCTTGTGGTGGCGACGTCGTTATATTCCTCGGCAACGGCGTGGACCTGACGCATCAGCGCGGTCAGCTGCTTGTTGTCCTCGGCGAGCTCGGCGAGCATGTCCTCGGGTGTCACGAAGTCGGCATCATTGTCCGGGATGCGCTGGGTGCGGTGAACCTGGCCGATGGAACGCAGCGTCTGGCCGCCGATCTTGCGGGCGCGCTCGGCGATCGGGTCGGTCATGGCGAAGATCTGGTCGCCCTGGTCGTCCAGCAGCAGATGATAGTCGCGGAAATGCGGGCCGGACATGTGCCAGTGGAAATTCTTGGTCTTGAGATAGAGGGCGAAGACGTCGGCGAGCAGGCCGGTGAGGGCGGCGGAAATGTCGCGCGTGGCGTCCGAGCCGAGATCGGTCGGCGTCTGCAGGGGAGCGGCCCGGCGGGCCTTGGCTGCGGTGGTGTCCATTGTCGCGCTCCTTGGTTTGATCGATGACGGAAGGCCGTGCGAGCCCGTCCGGTTCCGCGCCCCAGCGGCAGAACGCTACCGTTTTAGGCCGGTCCCGTGACCATACGAATTGTGCGCTCGTGTAGCGGCCTCATACCTGAGTTTGATCGGAGTTCCGCGTAGGTCGCATGCGGCGCAACCTGAAGCGGAGATGGCGAAGGAGGGCGAGCAGGCGGCGCTTGAAGATGTGCAGCCGTAGCCGAGCGACCACGGCATCGCGCACCGCGCTCGCCGTCTCGATGACCCAGCGCATCCAGCCGATGGTCATCAGCTGCGGCTTCCCGGCGGTGAAGATGCGCTCAATCAGAATGAAGCTGACGAGATGGGCGAGCACGAAGACCGTGCCGCCGGTGCGCACATGACCGTCGGCGATCCACAGCAACCCGACGAATTTCAGCGGTTCGACAATGGCATAGGGGATGATGAGCAGCGTCAGCACCACGAGCGGCGTGCGGGCTCCGATCCAGCGCTCCAGCGCGCGCATGGGCGCCAGCGCGGCAAGCCGGTCGATGAGCGGGCGATAGAGCGGCCGCACCAGCTCGTCGAGGATGATGACGAGCGCGCAGGCGAGGCGGAAGATCAGGCCGAGGCCGGCGAGCAGCACCTTGGCCGGGCCGCGGCCCGGTTTGGCATGGGCATCGATGGAGGCATGCGGGGACATTGCCCCTCCCGTCCGGTCGGCGCTCAGGGGCCCACCGGAGCGGCGCCCGCAGCGCCGAGCGCGCGGTCGATGCAGGCGATCATGGCCGAGCCGTCGAAGGGCTTGGCAAGGAAGCCGATGGCGCCGGCGGCGTCCACCTGACGACGGATGCGCTCTTCCGGGAAGGCGGTGATAAAGATGAGCGGCGTGGTGTCCCCCTTGGAACGCAGCACGCTCTGCAGCTCGACCCCGCTCATGCCGGGCATCTGCACGTCAGTAATCACGCAGGCCGTGTTGCCCACCAGCGCCGAGTCCAGAAAGGCTTCGGCCGACGCGAAGGTGCGTGCGGTAAGGCCAAGCGACCGAACCAGACTTTCGGTGGCGACGCGTACGGACTCGTCGTCATCGATGATTGAAATCATCGGAGGAGAAGACACGTCGAAATTCCTCGAAACTGAGTTTCCTGTAGGGCGCTGAGCCGCCGTGTTGGGTTCAATATACCCTCGCTCAATTCCGGATTCGAATTATACGCAGGTTTGGTGCGCTATCTCTTAGCATTGTGCAGGCCCAGCGTTTCGGCCATGCGCACGAGGTCGGCGAGCGTGCGCACGCCCATTTTCCGCATCACGTGGCCGCGGTGGATCTTCACCGTGATCTCGCTGAGGCCGACCTCGGCGGCGACCTGCTTGTTCATCAGTCCGGAGGTAACGAGGGTCATCACCTGCTTCTCACGAGCGGTCAGGGTCTCGTAGAGGCCTTGCACGTCTGAGACGGCCTTCAGCGAGTTCCGCCGCTCGCGGTCGATCTGGATGGCGGTTGCCACGGCGTCGAGCATGTCCTGATCGCGGAACGGCTTGGTGAGGAAGTCGACGGCGCCGGCCTTCATCGCCCGCACGGTCATGGGTATGTCGCCATGGCCGGTCATGAAGATGATGGGCATGTCGATATCGGAACGCGCAAGTTGGCCTTGGAAGTCGAGGCCGCTGACGCCCGGCAGCCGGATGTCGAGCACGAGGCAGCGCGGGGCTTCGGGCAGCCTGGCCGCCAGCAACTCGGCGGCCGAGGCAAACAGCTGTACCTGGAGCCCGACCGAGCGGAACAGGCTGGAGAGCGCATCGCGCAGCGAGGCGTCGTCGTCGACCACGATGACGAGAGGCTCGGCGGCGGCGTTGGTCTGCGGAGGGTTGGTCACGACTGGGCTTCCTTCGGGACGGGGAGCTTCACGCTGAACAGCATGCCGCCGCCTTCACTGAGTGTCGGCACGATGCGACCGCCATGTGCTTCGATGATCGAGCGGGAAATGGAAAGACCCATGCCCATGCCATCCTTCTTGGTGCTGTAGAAGGCATTGAAAAGCAAAGGCAGGTTGGCCGGGTCGATGCCCGGTCCGCGGTCGCGGATCTCGAGCAGCACTGCGGCGTCATCGTCCGCGTCGCGGCGGGTCGAGAAGGACAGGCGCCGGCGCGCCGGCGGCACGCCTTCCATGGCCTGTATGGCGTTGAGGGCGAGGTTGAGCGCCACCTGCTGGAGCTGGACGCGGTCGCCCGAGATGGCGGGCATGCTGCGGTCGAGCGCGAGCTCCAGCCCCACGCGATGGCTCGCGAGTTCGCGCTCAAGCAGCAGCAGCACGTCGTCGACCACCTCGTTGAGGTCGACCGGCAGGTGCTGGGGATCGCTGCGGCGCGCGAGCGAGCGCAGCCGCGCGACGACTTCGCTGGCACGGCGCCCGTTGGCGATCATACGTTCGACGCTGGCCCTGGCCTCGTCGATGTCGGGGACAGCACGCCCCATCCAGCGCAGGCAGGCTTCGCCATTGGTCACCACGGCGGCCAGAGGCTGGTTGATCTCGTGGGCGATGGAGGCGGTCAGTTCGCCCATGGTGGTGACGCGCGTCACATGGGCAAGCTCGGACTGCGCCTTGTGCAGCGCGTCCTCGGCCCGCCGGCGCTCGGTGATGTCGCTGTTGGTCTCCATCGTCGCCGAGGGGCGGCCACGCTCGTCGCGCTGCAGCGACCAGCGGCTCATCACCGCGACCTCATCGCCGCATTTGCGCCGGTGGACCAGTTCGCCCTCCCAGCGCCCGGTGTTGAACAGTTCGGCGCGTATATCGGCGACCGGCGCCGGGAACACCGTGCGAAGCAGGGCGGCGGTCTTCTGGCCGGTCGCCTCGGCGCGGGTCCAGCCGTAAAGTTCCTCGGCGCCCTTGCTCCAGTAGCGGATGGTGTCGGTGTCGTCGCGCACGAAGATCGCGTCATGCGTCAGGTCCAGCAGATCGGCCTGGTCCTTGAGCGAGAGAGTCGCCTCGCGGTTCTTGAGCGAGAGCAGGGTGGTGACGACGATAGCGGCGAGGCTGACCAGGCAACGCATCACCGCGCTGAGGTCGAAATCGTCGCTGTGCATGATGAAGAAGCTGAACAGCGCCAGCACGATGCACAGGCCGGCAATGGCCAGCAGCCCGGTGCGGCCGAAATAGTTCGCCGAGAGCAGCACCACGACGACGTAGAGCACGGCGATCGCCATATCGAGCGGCGAGAAGGTGTCCACGGCGAAGATCGCTGCCGCCAGCACCGTGGCGATGAGAGCCATCTGCCAGCTCTTTCGCGACGCATTCCCGGCATTGTTCAGGGTCGCGGCCCGTAACCTGTCCATGTGGTCTTGTCGTGCCCCTGTCTGCCGTTGGCCGGTCTTTCGCCGGGCCTATGCTTTTGTCGCGTGCCCCGGAAGCTGGCCACGCAGCCCCATGCCGTCTTTCATCCGCGCACCACTCTATCCGAATCGCATGCCGGCCACCGCCATAAGTCGAAGCGGGAGGGCGTCCGAGCGGGCGGCGCGGCCCGGCGGCGTTCAGCTCGCACGGACGGCCCTCGCGGTCTCCTTGCGCCGACCCGCCAGCCTGTCGAGATAGAGATAGATGACCGGCGTCGTGTAGAGCGTGAGCAACTGGCTGACGATCAAGCCGCCGACGATGGAGTAGCCGAGCGGCTGGCGCAATTCCGAGCCGGTGCCGTGGCCGAGCATCAGCGGCACCCCCGCGAGCAGGGCGGCGAAGGTCGTCATCAGGATCGGGCGGAAGCGCAACAGGCACGCCTCGCGGATGGCATCGTGCGGCGACATACCCTCGAGGCGCTCGCGCTCGATGGCGAAGTCGACGATCATGATGCCGTTCTTCTTCACGATGCCGATCAGCAGGATCACACCCACCAGGGCGATGATCGAGAAATCGAAGCCGAACATCCACAGCATGATCAGCGCGCCGAGCCCCGCCGACGGCAGCGTCGACAGGATCGTGATCGGATGGACATAGCTCTCATAGAGCACGCCGAGGATCACGTAGATCACCAGCAGCGCTGCGGCCACGAGATAGGGCTCGCTCGCCAGCGACTGCTGGAAGGCCTGCGCATTGCCCTGGAAATTGCCGACCAGGGTGGCCGGCTTGCCAATCTCGGCTTCCGCGCGATGGATTGCCGCGACCGCGTCGCCGAGCGCGACGTTGGGGGCGAGGTTGAAGGACAGCGTCACCGAGGGAAATTGCGACTGGTGATTGATGGAGAGGAAGCTGGTGGGCAGCGTCGTCCACTTGGCGAGCACGCTGAGCGGCACCTGTTCGCCGGTAGTCGGCGACTTCAGGTAGATTTCGTCGAGCGCATGCGGCGAGTTCTGCAATTGCGGCAGCAGCTCCAGAATGACGTGGTAGCTGTTGAGCTGGGTGAAATACTGCGTCACCTGCCGCTGGCCGAAGGCGTCGTAGAGCGTGTTGTCGATATCGGTGGGGCTGATACCGAGGCGCTCGGCCTGGTCGCGGTCGATGGTCAGGGTGAGGGTGGCGCCCCCGTTCTGCTGGTCGGAGGCGAGGCCGGTGAGCTCGGGCAGCGTCTTCAGCTTTTCCAGCAGCTTCGGCGCCCACTGGTTCAGCTCGTCGATATTGCCGTCCTGCAGCGTGTATTGGAACTGGGTGCGCGCGATGCGGCCGCCGACATTGAGGTCCTGCGCCGCCTGAAGAAACAGCGCGGCGCCCTCGACCTTGGCGAGCCGCTTCTCCAGCCGGTCGATGATCTGGAAGGCCGAGGCCTCGCGCTCGTCGCGCGGCTTCAGCGTGATGAACATCTTGCCATTGCTCACCGTCTGTCCGGCACCGGCGCCGACACCCATGCCGACGGTGAGCACGTCCGGATCGGCAGCGACGATCTCGGCGAGGGCAAGCTGGCGCTTCACCATGCTGGCGAAGGAGACATCCTGCGCCGCTTCGGAAATGCCGATGATGAGGCCGGTATCCTGCTGCGGGAAGAAGCCCTTCGGGATCTCGTAGAACAGCACGCCGGTCGCGGCCACCGCCGCGACGAAGACGGCGAGCGTCAGCCGCGAATGATCGAGCGCGAGGTCGAGCGTGCGGCGGTAGCCGGCGAGCATGGCATCGAAGGCCTGCTCGGACAGGCGGTAGAGCCGGCCATGCCGGGTGTCCTCGCGCTTCGGCTTGAGGAACAGCGCGCACATGGTCGGGGTCAGCGTCAGCGAGACGAAGGCCGAGACGGCGATGGTGATCGTCACCGTGACGGCGAATTCGCGGAATAGCCGCCCGACCAGACCGCCCATCAGCAGGAGCGGGATGAACACCGCCACCAGCGAGAGGCTGATCGACAGGATGGTGAAGCCGATCTCCGCCGAGCCGTCGAGTGCGGCCTGCAGCGGGGTCTTGCCCATCTCCAGATGCCGCTCGATGTTTTCCAGCATGACGATGGCGTCGTCGACGACGAAGCCGACGGCGATGGACAATCCCATGAGCGAGAGATTGTCCAGGCTGTAGCCCAGCGCATACATCGCGGCAAAGGTCCCGACGATGGCCAGCGGCACGGCGATGGCTGGGATGACCGTCGCCCACAGGTTGCGCAGGAAGACGAAGATCACCGCTACCACCAGCACGATGGTGATGATGAGCGTCTTCTCCACATCGTCCACCGAGGCGCGGATGGTGCCGGTGCGGTCGCTGACGATCTCGAGATGGAGGCCGGCCGGCGCGGCGGCGAGCAGCACCGGCAGTTGCGTCTTGATCTGGCTCACCGTCTCGATGACGTTGGCGCCCGGCAGCTTGAACACCGGCATCAGGATCGCTGGCTTGCCGTTGGCCCAGGCGGCGAGCTGGTCGTTCTCGGCGGCGTCGATCGCGGTGCCGATGTCGCGCACCCGCACCGGCGCGCCGTTGCGAAAGGCGAGGATGGCGTCGCGCCACGGAGCGGCGGAGGTCAGCTGGTCGTTGTCATACAGGGTGAAGGTGCGGCTCTTGCCCTGCACCGTGCCCTTGGGGTCGTTCACCGTGGTGGTGACGATGGCCTGGCGGATGTCCTCCAGCGACAGGCCGAGATTGGCGACCTTGGCGGGGTCGACCTGGATGCGCACCGAGGGCTTCTGCTGGCCGAACACGCTGACCTGGCCGACGCCGTCGATCTGGCTGACATGCTGTTCGAGTATGTTCTCGGCGTAATCGTCGACCTCAGTGATCGGCAGCGTCTCCGAGGTCAGGGCGAGCACCAGGATCGGCGGATCCGCCGGGTTCACCTTGCGATAGGTCGGCGGCGCCGGCAGGTTCGTCGGCAACTGGCCGCCGGCGGCGTTGATCGCGGTCTGCACGTCCTGCGCGGCACCGTTGATGTCGACGTCGAGGTTGAATTGCAGGGTGATCGCGGAATTGCCGAGGGTGGAGACGGACGTCATCTGCGCCAACCCCGGAATCTCGCCGAACTGGCGCTCCAGCGGCTGCGTGACCGAGGAGGCGATGATCTCCGGGCTGGCGCCGGGCAACTGGGTGGTGACCTGCAGCGTCGGGAAGTCGACATCCGGCAGCGGCGCGACGGGGAGCCGGGGGAAGCACGCCGCGCCGAGCACCAAAAGGCCCGCCATCAGCAACGAGGTGCCGATGGGGTGGCGGATGAACCATGAGGAGAGAGACATGGCGTTCAGCCTCCGGCCGACGCGCTGTCCGGCGTCACCCGCGTGCCGGGCGCGAGGCGATACTGGCCGCGCGTGACCACCGTCTGTCCCTCAGTGAGGCCGCTCTGGATCACGGCGATGCCCTCGGCGATCTGGCCGATCTCCACCGGGGTCGCCGCGACCGTGTCATGGCCATTGACGGTGTAGACGAACGGACCGTTCGGGCCGCGCTGCACGGCGTCGGACGGGACGGTCACGACATGGGGCAGGGTGGCGACGCGCAGCCTGAGATCGACGAACTGGCCGGGCCAGAGCTTGTCGCCCTTGTTCGGGAACACCGACTTCACCCGCAGCGTGCCGCTTTGCGGGTCGATCTGGTTGTCGATCAGCTCGACTGTGCCGATGTCGAGCACCGTGGTGTCGTCGCGCGAGACCGCCTGTGCCTCCACTGGGCCGGCGGCGAGTGCGTCGCGCACCGCGGCGACCTCGCGCTGTGGCAGGGTAGAGATCACCGTTATCGGGTGGATCTGGTTCAGCACCACGAGGCCGTTGGTGTCGGTGGCGTGGACGATGTTGCCCTGGTCGACGAGGCGCAAGCCCGCCCTCCCGTCGATGGGCGCCGTGATCTGCGTGTAGGAAAGCTGGGTCTGGGCGGTGTCGATCATCGCCTTGTCCTGCGCGATCTGCGCCTGCAACTGCACGACAGCGCTCTGCTCGTTGTCGATCGTCTGCTGGCTGGCGAAGGCGTCCTTGCCGAGCTTGGCGTCGCGCTGATAGTTCAGCTGGGCGTTGGCCAGCGCCGCCTCGTCCTGTTGCAGCTTGGCCTTGGCCTGCTCGAGCGCCGCCTGGAAGGTGCGCGGGTCGATGACCGCGATCAGCTGGCCCTGCCGGATGTCCTGCCCTTCCCTGAACAGCACCTGCTGCAACTCGCCATCCACGCGCGAGCGCACCGTGACGGTGTTGAAGGGCTCCACCGTGCCGATATCGATGAGGTAGATCGGCACGTCCTTCCGGCGTGCCTGCGCCAGATCGACCGGCACCGCGGCTTTGAGCGCCGGCGTGACGGGCTCGGCATCGGCTGCGCGCCAGATGCCATAGCCGGCGCCGCCGAGACCGGCGAGAATCAGGATGAGGACGCCGAGGTGTCGCGTCTTCGGATGTTGCTGTGTCTTGGGATGCTGCATGGTGGCATGCCCCTGCTCGGGCGCCTGTTTTCGTGGCGCAAGGCCACCGAAACTCATCGTGGGCGTCAATCGTGGCGACTTATGAACCGGGGATATTTCGGGATCGCCGCTGCCTTGCGGATATGCCGTCTGCGCTCGCTCCCGTCGGCCTTCGGCCCGTCGCCTATACGAAGGTATGGGCTCTGCAAACTCATCATATAGCCGCCGAAACCCTCGTAGAATGGAGCGAATGACAGGGGTCGCTAATCTTCGGACATCGCCAGCAACACTGGAGACGCCGGTCGGAGGAAATGTCGCGACTACTTCTGGAGATGTGGGTGAGACCCGTCCCTCGAAGCCTTCGCGATCCCGATGCGGCAGCGTCCAGCGGTCAACGCAACTTCGAGGATAAGGGTTCAGACCATGTCGCTTCATGTCTCGCCGCCGATCGAAGCCATCGCCGTCAATCACCGCGCCGGTGAGATGCTCTCCGCCCGCGCCAACGCCGCCCGCTCCTTCGGTGCCCTCCCTGCCCTGACGCTGCCGGCCGACCAGCTGTCGGTCCGCCTCGGCCATATGGGCGTGGTGATCGCCGTCTCCGCACCCGGCCAGGCGCTGCCGGCGGGGGTCGAATTCGAGGCGGGCGAGGCGGTGACCGAGGCAGCCGACACCATTCAGCTGCAGGTCGATCCCTCCGACTTCAGCCGCCTCGCCGGCGTGCTGGTCGAGAACGGCGCCGATGAGGCTGGGCTCTCCCGCTCCAGCGATCCGGTGATCCGCCGGCTGAGCCGCGCGCTCAACGCGGCCGAGCGCAGCAATAAGGAGTTCGGGGGCCTCTATGCCGATGCGCTCCGGCTCGCCATCGTCACCCGCCTGCTTGGCACCAGCGCCTCCGGCGACTGCATGGAAGAGGTGGATTTCACCTCGGTCGACGATGCGGTCGAGACTGCCCGCCAGCCGCGCCGCCCGAAGTCGGGTCTGCCCAAGTGGCGCTTCAAGCGGGTCGCCGCCTATGTCGAGGAAAATCTCGCCGAACCGATCACGCTGGCCGACATGGCATCGGCGGCGGGGCTGAGCCGCATGCACTTCGCAGCGCAGTTCCGCGTCGCCACCGGCATGCGCCCGCACGAATATCTGCTGCGCCAGCGTATCGAGCGCGCGCAGAAGATGCTGGTGGAGAGCCGCGACTCGCTGGTCGAGATCGCGCTCGGCGTCGGCTTTCAGACCCAGGCGCACTTCACCACCGTGTTCCGCCGTTTCGTCGGCGACACGCCCTACCAGTGGCGCTGCGCCAACCGCGCGCGGAACTGATCCCGACTTGTCGGGACCGGGGGAGGGGGAGAGATGTCATCCGTGGATGCGGGCCACATCGCCTTCGTCGGGGCGAACCCCGGCGAGCCGTCGTCCAGTTGGGTCGCGAGCCTGCGCCGGCTGGTCATTCCGGCGGCCGCGATCGCCGCCGTCATCGGCCTCATCGTCGTATTCAACGACCGCTGGGGTTCGTGGGTGAGCGAAGCGGCGGTCCAGTCGACCGACGACGCCTATGTGGAAGCCAATGTGTCGACGCTCAGTGCCCGCGTCAGCGGCAATGTGCTGAATGTCCTCGTGCATGACTTCCAGCCGGTGAAGGCCGGCGACGTGCTGGTGGAGATCGACCCGTCGGACTATCAGGCCGCGGTGGACGGCGCGCAGGCTGCCGTCGCCGGCGCCAAGGCGGCGCTCGACAACCTCGCCAATCAGGAAGCGTTGCAACGCGCGCTGCTCCAACAGGCCAGGGCGCAGCGGGACTCCGCCGTCGCCGCGCAGACCTGGGCACTGGAGGAGCGCAACCGCCAGCAGACTCTGGTTCAGGGCGGCATCGCCGGCACCGAGCAGAAATTGCAGCAGGCCATTGCCAGCTATACCGAAGCGGTGGCGAACGTCGCCGCCAGCGAGTCGGCGATCCAGGCGCAGCAGGCCCAGCTCGACGTGCTGATCGGCCAGGAGGGAACGCTGCGCGCCAATCTCGATGCGGCGCGGGCGAACCTGAAGACGGCGGAGCTGAAGCTCGGCTACACGAGGGTCGTCGCGCCGTTCGACGGCGTCGCCAGCACGCGCAAGGTGCAGCCGGCCGACTATGTGAATGTCGGCACCAGCCTGATCGCCGTGGTGCCGGTTCCCAACGTCTATGTCATTGCCAATTTCAAGGAAACGCAGCTCACCCGCGTGGAACCCGGCCAGCCGGTCGAATTGACCGTCGACACCTTCCCCGGCCAGACCCTGCGTGGTCATGTCGGCCGGCTCTCGCCCGCCAGCGGCGCGGTGTTCGCCCTGCTGCCGCCGGACAACGCCACCGGCAATTTCACCAAGGTCGTCCAGCGCATTCCCGTCCGCATCGAGATCGACCCCGGTCAACCGCTCACGGACAGGCTGCGCGCGGGCATGTCGGTCGAGGCTCACATCCATGTCGACACCGTCCCCGCCCGCCCAGCCCTTTGAGGGGCAGGCAACCCGGCCGGTCTTCGCCGTCGCGGCGGTGCTGCTCGGCTCCTTTCTCGTCGGGTTCGACACGCGGCTGTTCACCATTGGCCTGCCGGACCTGCGCGGCGCCTACGGGCTCTCCTTCGATCAGGGCGCCTGGCTCAACACCTTCGCCACCGCGCCGCAGATTCTGATCGCGCCAGCGGTGGCGTGGCTCGCCGCGACGTTCGGCGTGCGCCGGGTGCTCTTCTGGCCCAGCCTCGCCTATGCCGTGATTTCGTTTGCCCTGCCGCTGGTGCGCGGGTGGGAGGTACTGGTGGTGCTGCACGCGCTGCGCGGGCTGCTGCTGGGCGTCTTCATCCCCGCCACCATCATGATCGTGCTGCGCACGCTGCCGCCGCGCTGGTGGGTGCCGACACTGGCGATCTATGCCTTCCGCCTCGCCTTCTCGCTCAATACCGGACCGCTGCTGATCGGCCTGTATGACGTGCGCTTCGGTTGGGAGTGGATCTACTGGCAGGACATGATCATCGCCCCGGTCATGGGGCTGCTGGTGACGCTCGGCACGCCCAGGCAGAAGCCCGATATCGGCCTGCTCCAGCGGGCCGACTGGGGCGGCATGGCGCTGCTCGGCAGCGGCTGGGCGCTCATCTATGCCGGGCTCGACCAGGGCAACCGCCTGGACTGGTTCGAATCCGGGCTGATCACCTCGCTGCTCGGCGGCGGCGCGATCCTCATCCTGGCCTTCTTCGTCAACGAATTGTCGGTGCGTAATCCCTGGGCGAGCCATAAGGTGATCGCAACCCGCAATGTGGCGCTCGGCTGCTTGGCCGTGCTGGGCTATACCTCGACCAGCCTGTCGAATTCGCAGTTGGTGCCGGGCTTCCTCACCACGGTGACGGCGCTGCGGCCCGAGCAGATCGGCCTCACCATCTTTCTCACCACCGGCGTGCCGTTGGTGGCAACCACGATCCTCGCGGTCTGGCTGGTCCGTCATTTCGATGCGCGCATGACCATGCTGCTCGGCTTCATCGCCTTCGCCGTCGCGGGCAAGATGGGTACGCAGCTCACCGCCGAATGGGCGCCGTGGACCTTCGCGCCGATGGGGTTGGTGCAGGCGGTCGGGCAGGGCTTCACGCTGCTGGCGGTGATCATCTACATCCTCGCCAATTCCGACCCGAAGAACGCCACCGCCTCGGCCGCCTACATCCAGGTGCTACGACTCGGCGGGGCGGAGACCGCGACCTCGCTGATGGCGACCTTCCTGCGCCATCGCGAGCAGCTGCATTCCTATCTGCTGGGCCTGCATGTGCCGGCGGGCGGCGCGCGCACCGAGGAAGCGCTCGGCCTGCTGTCCGGCCTGTTCGAGAGCGATGGCGCTTCGCCGCAGGCGCTGGCGGCACGCAGCGCTCTCACCCTCAATCAGGCGGTCAGCCAGCAGGCCAGTGTGCTTGCCTATATCGACGGATTCCAGCTCACCTACTGGGCGGCGCTGGTTGCCCTCGTTCTCGTGGCGCTGATGGGCAAGGTGCCCGCCGGGCCGCTGGCGCCTGTGTCGTGGCCGACGGGCGGGGGCGGAGCGGCTGGAACGATCGCAGGTTCGTCCGCCTGATCTATACTTGAGTATGGCTGCCGCATGCGAAGGGTGAAAACCGGCAAACGCTTGTGCAGATGGAGGAAGTCCGGTGCCGGGGTAATGTCGCCCCACTCGATCGCACACGACGCACCCAACCGGGTGCACCGCCGATTACGGACCGAAGGTCGGAGCCGACGATGAACCTCACTGTCGCCCTTCTCAATCTGTTCGCCGGGCTTCTGCTGCTGGTGGTAGGCGGCGCGCTGGCGGTTCATCTGCCCCGGCCGCGCCGATGGATGGTGGCCGCCTTCGTCGCGCTCGATGCGGGTCTGTTGGCGACCAGCCTGGTCGCGCTGCCCTTCGTGCTCCATTTCGGGATCGGGTGACCGCCATCCCGCTTTCACCGGCCTGACGCAGAACTGATCCCACATGCCTGCGCGGGCCGTCGCCGCTTCATCGAACTGCCTCCCTCCAGAAAGGAACAAGACCATGGGTTACGTCACCACCAAGGACGGCGTTGAGATCTTCTACAAGGACTGGGGTCCGAAGGACGCCCAGCCGATCGTGTTCCATCACGGCTGGCCGCTGTCGTCCGACGATTGGGACACGCAGATGCTCTACTTCCTCGACAAGGGCTTCCGCGTCGTCGCCAGCGACCGCCGCGGCCATGGCCGCTCGGCGCAGGTGAGCGACGGGCATGACATGGACCACTACGCCGCCGACGTCTCTGCGGTGGTCGAGCATCTCGACCTCAAGAACTCGGTGCATATCGGCCACTCGACCGGCGGCGGCCAGGTTGCCCGCTATGTCGCCAAATACGGCCAGCCGCAGGGCCGCGTCGCCAAGGCCGTGCTGGTTGCCGCCGTGCCGCCGCTGATGCTGAAGACCGACAGCAATCCCGGCGGCCTGCCGGTGGAAGTGTTCGACGGCCTTCGCGCCGCGCTCGCCGCCAACCGCGCCCAATTCTATATCGACGTCGCCGCGGGCCCGTTCTATGGCTTCAACCGTCCCGGTGCGAAGGTCTCGCAGGGCGTGATCGACAATTGGTGGCGCCAGGGCATGATCGGCAGCGCCAAGGCGCATTATGAGGGCATCAAGGCGTTCTCGGAGACCGACCAGACCGAGGACCTGAAGGCGATCACCGTGCCGGTGCTGGTGCTGCAGGGCGACGACGACCAGATTGTACCCTACAAGAACGCTTCCGAGCTTCAGGCCAAGCTGCTGAAGAACGTCACGGCGAAGATCTATCCGGGCTTCCCGCATGGCATGCTCACGACCCATGCCGACGTGGTCAACCCGGAGATGCTCGCCTTCATCAAGGGCTGAGCCGTTCCGCAGCTCGAGACACAAGGGCCGGCCACCTCGCGCGGGGTGGCCGGCCTTTCCTTGTGTGCAGGGATTCTCCTGACAGTTGAACTGGCCAGGTGCGGGCCGTCCACGCGGCACGCGCAGGGTTTTTGTATCAAGCTACCTATGGTAAGGTACAGAGGTGTGATGAAGCGGCTGGAGTGACCTAGGTTAAGTTGTGGCCCTTGCGTCAATTTATTATTAGTAAAAATCCAGTAGATCGCAGATTTGTCGTCAACAAAGTCATTGGGAACGTAGATGCAGCGATTTCGTTCCACAATCCTACGGAAATTAACTTATTGACCGGCGGAGCGGAGCGGCGTTTTCTGAAGCCGTCCGGCGAACCGGTTTCGCCGCTCCAACACCTCAACCGATAGGGAGACGCGCCAATGACGCAGCAGGGCACCCGGCCTGCCACCCCGAGGTGGCGGGACGAACTGCACCAGATGCCGGAGCGGGCCGGCCATGGTGCCGGTGAGGGGGGCAGTTCCTATTACATTCTGTATTTCGCGGAGCCGTCCCAGACCGGCGTCATGGGAGCGATGAAGCGCGCCCGCTACGCCAGCGCGCACGAGGCCGCCGACCGCGCGCATGAGATGCGGCGCACGGGCGGACTGCGCCCTGTGGAGATCCGCGACCAGCACGACCGGCTGGTTACCTGCGAGCTGATGGGCTGGAAGCTGCCGACACTGGCGCGCCCCGCGGCCGCCACGGCGCGGCCCGCGGCCACGCAGCGGCGCCGAACCGCCTGAGCGGCGCGTTCCATCGATCTGTCGATACTCCCCGATCGCCGGCCGCTGGGTCGGCGATTTCGTTTTTGGGTCCCTTGATCCGCCGCGGCCTGCCTTTGGGACAGACGCCGGCTGGCCACACCCCTGCACGGATCGTCCGCTTGTGCGGGTTAGGTCGCCGCCATGGGTTAAATTGCCTGAGACGATGGTCTATCTTGCTGAAAATGTCTGGGACGGCGAATGCAGCCGTTCCACGCCGTTACGACAAAAGTCGGCGCCAGACCGAGGGGGAACGTTCAATGGCAGGGCTTCTGGCCTTCAGCCGCGGAATCGATTGGCTGAACGAGAGGTTCGGCCGGATCGCGGATTACTGCGTCCTGTTCGCCTGCCTCATCAGCGCCGGCAACGCGACGGTGCGCTATCTCCTGAGCTACAGCACCAACGGTCTCCTGGAGATCCAGTGGTATCTGTTCGGTGCGGTGGTGCTGCTCGGCGCCCCCTACACACTGAAGCTCAACGAGCATGTGCGCGTCGATCTGCTCTACATGTCGCTGACACCGCGCGGGCGGCTGTGGGTCGACACGCTCGGCTTCATCGTGATCCTCATCCCGGCGGGCCTGTTCCTGACCTGGCTGAGCCTTCCGTTCTTCTGGCAATCCTTCGTCTCGGACGAGATGTCCCAGAATGCCGGTGGCTTGATCCTCTGGCCGGCCAAGCTGCTGCTGCCGCTCGGCTTTGGTCTGTTGACCATTCAGGGCGTGTCGGAGCTCATCAAGCGGATTGCCGCACTCAGGGGCGCGATCGAGCTCGAGACCGAGTACGAGAAGCCGCTTCAGTGAGCCGGCGCCGTTAAGCGCGTCGCCCGGTCCGACCCCTTTCCCGATCCTGAAGAACGAGCGAGCCCAGCATGTTCTCTTATGGCGTGATGCCCCCGCTTATGTTCGGCGGAATGATCTGTTTCATGATCATCGGCTTTCCGGTCGCGTTTTCGCTGGTTGCGGTCGGCCTGTTCTTCGGCACGCTCGGCATCCTGACCGACCATTTCCATCCGAGCTTCCTGCAAGCGCTGCCGTTCCGCTTCTACGGCATCATTTCCAACGACCTCCTGCTGGCGATCCCGTTCTTCACTTTCATGGGAGCCATATTGGAGCGCTGCGGGCTCGCCGAGGACCTGCTGGAGGGTACCGGCAAGCTGTTCGGCAAGATCCCGGGAGGTCTCGCCTACGCCGTCATCGTGGTCGGTGCCATTCTCGGCGCCATCACCGGCACGGTGGCCGCCTCGGTCATCGCCATGGGCGTGATCTCGCTCCCGGTCATGATGCGCTATGGCTACGATCAAAAGCTCGCCACCGGCGTCATCGCCGCCTCGGGCACCATCACGCAGCTGATCCCGCCCTCGCTGGTGCTGATCGTGCTCGCCGAGCAGCTCGGCAAGCCGGTGGGCGACATGTATCTCGGCGCCATCGGCCCCTCGATCCTGCAGGTGCTGCTGTTCCTCGCCTATGTGTTCGTGCTCTCGCTCATCAAGCCGCACCACATGCCTCCGCTGCCTCCGGAGGCGATCGGCGAGGGCGGCTGGCCGCTGATCAAGCAGGTACTGTGGGGCATGATCCCCTCCATCGTGCTGATCGCACTGGTGCTCGGCACGCTGGCCATGGGTCTTGCGACTCCGACCGAGGCGGGGGCGATGGGGGCGGTGGGTGCCATCGTGCTGGCAGCGATGCACCGCCGGCTGACCTGGGACCTGGTGCGTCAGGCGATGGCCTCGACCATGCGGCTCACCGCCATGGTGGTGTTCATCCTCATCGGCGCCACCGTGTTCAGCCTGGTGTTCCAGGGCATGGACGGCGCGCTGTGGATCGAGCACCTGCTGGCGCAGCTGCCGGGCGGGCGCGTCGGCTTCCTGATCTTCGTCAATATCTTCGTCTTCTTCATCGCCTTCTTCCTCGACTTCTTCGAGATCGCCTTCATCATCGTGCCGCTGCTCGTGCCGGTGGCGATCAAGCTCGACATCAACCTCATCTGGTTCGGCGTGCTGCTCTGCGTGAACATGCAGACCGCCTTCATGCACCCGCCCTTCGGCTTCGCGCTGTTCTACCTGCGCGGCATCGCCCCGAAGTCGATCCGCACCTCGCAGATCTACTGGGGCGCGATTCCGTGGCTGCTGATGCAGCTCATCCTCGTGGTGGTGGTCATCCTGTGGCCGGAGGCGGTGACCTACTGGATCAGCGCCGGGTCGACCGTCGATCCCGCCACCATCCAGCTGGATATCCCGCAATTCGAGCCGCCGCCGCTCAACATGGGGCCGCCGCAGTTCTGAGGCCGGCCAGGGAACAAGGGCACCGCGGGCCGGCAGGCGTGCGGTGCCCTTGTTCTTGAGCCGGATCAGAAGGCCGGGCGCACCGCGCCGCGCGAGCCGCGCACCGCCACGAAGCCGGCGAGCAGGAACAGCGCCAGCACCACCAGCTGGGCGATGGCGAAGGGCGGCTCCGACTGCGTCGGCGCCAGCGCCTTCAGCGCGGGAACCTTGGCGAATGCCTGGGCGACGGCGACGAAGACCAGCAGCCAGAGGCTGATGACCGCGCCGACGATGTAGATCCAGTTCCAGTGTCCGGCACGGCGGAAGTGGTAGCGGGCCGGCAGGGCCAGGGCCAGCACCACCAGCGCGACGATGCCGACGATGTGCGAGGGCAGCACTCCGGTGAAGGGGAAGCCGAAGCCGGTCGCACTGGTGGCGACGGCAGTGGCAAGAAACGTCATCGTCCATGCCGGGCGCTCGCGGCCGGCGATCAGATCGATCAGCACCACGAAGCCGGTGGCGATGGCGATCAGACTTAGCCAAGTGTGGAAGCCGGTCCAGGTGGTGGGATCGAAGATGGTCGTATCGGTCATGGCAGGCGCTCCCCTGTTTGCCATGGATGCGCTTCGCCCCGCCGAAGCGCCGCCGCCACCGGAATGGACGCCGATGCGCGACATTTTCATGATAGCTGTCATTTTTGTATCGGCCAGTGCCGCGCGGGAGGAATTCGCGGAGCGATTTCACCGGCCTGTGTCTTCCGGCCTATAGGGCCGGGGGGCGTTTTGCGGCATAAGGCCAGCCTTCGCTTTCATCGCGCCGTACGAACTCATTGGACTTCGCATGACCACGTCAGTGCCCGCGCCGGACAGCCCGCATCCCGGCATGGGTTTCCGCCAGTTCGTCGCCTTCATCGCGGCGATGATGGCGACCAACGCCATCGCAATCGATTCCATGCTGCCCGCGCTGCCGGAGATCGGCCACGCGCTGCATATCGATACGGCGAACCACACGCAGATCGTCATCACCGCCTATCTGCTCGGCTTCGGGGGGGCGCAGATCTTCTACGGCACGCTGGCGGACCGCTATGGCCGCCGGCCGGTGCTGCTGGCTGGCCTCGCCATCTACACGGCGGCGTCGGTCGCGGCCTATTTCGCCGAAACGCTGGAGGTGATGATGGTGGCGCGCGCGGTGCAGGGCATAGGCTCGGCGGCGACGCGCATCCTCGCCATCACCATCGTGCGCGACTGCTATCACGGCCGGCAGATGGCGCGGGTGATGTCGCTCGCCTTCATCGTCTTCCTCGCCGTGCCGATCGCCGCGCCTTCCATCGGCCAGATCATCATGTTGGCGGCGCCGTGGCGGGCGATCTTCCTCATGCTCTGCGTGTTCGGCGTCGTGCTGTTCTTCTGGACGGCGCTGCGGCTGCCGGAGACGCTGAAGCCGGAGGACCGCACCCCGATCTCCATTCGTGGCGTCAGCCATGCCTTCGGCCTGGTGCTGCGCAGTCGCATCACCGTCGGCTACATGTTCGCGATGACGATGGTGATGGGCGGCCTGTTCGGCTTCATCAACTCGGCCCAGCAGGTCTTCGCCGACGCCTTCGAGGCGAAGGAGCTGTTCACGCTCGTCTTCGCGATCGTTGCCGCCTTCATGGCGGTGTCGTCGCTGCTCAATTCGAGGGTGGTGGAAAAGCTCGGCATGCGGCGCGTGTCACATGCGGCGCTGCTCGGCTATCTCGCCGTCACGCTGGTCCACGCCGGTGTGGTGATCTGGGGGCAGGAGAACATCTGGACCTTCTCGATCCTCCAGTCGGCCATGATGTTCTTCTTCGGCCTCATGGTGTCGAACTTCAATGCGATGGCGATGGAGCCGGTCGGGCATGTCGCCGGCACGGCATCCTCCGTGCTCGGCTTCTGCAGCACGGTCGGCGGCGCCGCCCTCGGCTTTGCGATCGGCCAGCAATTCGATGGCACGACCCTGCCGCTGACCTTCGGCTTCGCGGCGCTGGGGATCGCGGCGCTGGCCTTCGTGCTGATCGCCGAGCGCGGGCGCCTGTTCGGCACGCACGGCGGCGGCGTGCCGGCCTCAGGCCCCGCGGTCGCCGACGACTAGCCGGCGGCCGACATGGGCAGGTGGGAGAGCATGTCCTGGCGTGCCGCTGCCTTTGTGGCGGAGGACTTTGACTTCGCCTTGGAAAACTGGCTGGCGACGACCTTCTGCCAGCTGGCGGACTGCGTGAACTCGACGATCAGCGCGCCGAGCTCCGTCTCGTCGATGAGCAGGGCGGCGTCGTCGGGGGAGAGCCAGGTCTGGACCCGCTCGTGCCGCTCCGGCCAGTCGTCGAGCTGGCGCTTGGCGGCAAATGGATAGACGGACACCTTCACCAGCGAGAAGTGTGTGTCGAAGCGCTTCCAGTACAGATACTGGCCGAGCCGCTTGCGGCTGATCTCGCCGATCACGCCGGCTTCCTGCCGCGCCTCGATCTGCGCCGACTTCCAGTCCTTGCGGTTTTTCATCGGCCATCCCTTCGGGATGACCGCGCGGTGGGTCTCCCGCGAGGAAAGCACGAGGATCTCGAGACTGCCGTCGGAAGCCAGGCGATAGGGAAGGGCCGCCACCTGCTCCAGCGGTCGTCCGTCAGCCGCCTGTCGTTTCCGTTGTTTTGCCTTTCCCATGATCGCTAAATGTAGCGATCCTCCCGCCGATTGCGATGGGATTCGAACCAGTCGATCCATAAACGGTATCAAAATGACAATCGAATTGACCCTGCTCGGCTGGACACTGGTGCTGGCGTTGGTTCAGGTCCTGCTACCGGCCGTTCTGCGCAATGGCGAGACCGGCGTGGCCTACAATGCGAGCCCGCGCGACGAATCAGGCCCGCCGGTCGGGGTAGTCACCGGGCGGCTGCGGCGGGCGCAGGCCAATCTGTTCGAGACGCTGCCGATCTTCGCGGCGGCCGTCATCATCGCCCATGTGGCTGGCCGCGAGGGAGCGCTCACTTTCTGGGGTGTATGGCTCTATCTTGGCGCGCGCGTCGTCTATGTCCCGCTTTATGGCTTCGGGGTGCCCTATCTGCGCTCGCTGGTCTGGCTGGTGTCGCTCGCCGGGCTGCTTATGATCCTCGCCGCCGTGCTGGGGCCGACCGGCGGCGTGTGAAAGGGCAGGGCAGGAATGGCAGTCGATCTCGCATCCTTCGATTTTCTCGTCGTGCCGGGACGGGAGAACGCGCCGGCCGAGCACTGGCAATCCCACTGGCTTGGCGCTTTCCCCAATTCCAGCCGCGTATTGCAGGAAAATTGGAGTCGGCCGGAAGTCGGTGCCTGGACGTCGCGGCTCGACGCGGCGGTGAACGGGGCGCCGCGCCGCGTGGTGCTGATCGGCCATTCCGTGGCGGTGGCGACCATCATCCGGTGGACGGCGGCCAATCGCGAACTTGCCTCGGCAAAGGTGGCGGCGGCCTTCCTTGCCGCACCGACCAATGTCGACGATCCCGACCCGTCCTTCGACGCGGTGCGCAATTTCGGACCGATGCCGCTGGAGGGCCTGCCGTTTCCCGCCTTGGTGGCGGCGAGCCGGGACGACCCGCGCGTGACCTTTGCGCAGGCGCGCAGCTTCGCCGAGGCCTGGGGCGCGGACTTCGCCGATGTCGGCGAACTCGGCCATATCGGCAGCACGGCCCGGCTCGGCATCTGGCCGGCCGGCCTGTTGCTGCTCGGCGGGCTGCTCGCGCGCATCTAGCGCGGGCAGCGTCGGGAGTTGGACCCGGACGGGAATCTCAGTGCTGGGCCAGAATCTTGACGAGAGCCTGCGCCACCTGCTTGGTCACGCGGCGGCGGTACTTGCGGTGGACGAGCTGGCCATTGTGGTAGACGTCCTGCTCGACATAGAGGTTGTCCCCGTCCCAGTGCAGGACGTTGTCGGACTCGGTCGTCTCGATCACTCCCATCTCGGCGATGAGGTGACCTTCGGGCGCGGTGGTGGACATGCGCTTCTCCTGGGCATGGCGGAAGCTCTGGCGGCTTCCTCGAATCTGAAGATACCGCGCCGGCGCGCGAACGCCATGGGCTGAATCAAGGTCCCTGCGCGGGCGTATCCTGCGTGGTCTCGATCCGGCCGCGCCGCTGCAGCCATAGCGCGACGATCCAGCAGATCAGCGCCCAGGCGCTGCCGGCGCACCAGCCCGCCAGCACGTCGGTGGGCCAGTGGACGCCGAGGTAGATGCGGCTTAGGCCGATCAGGAGGGTGAGGCCGGTGGCGACGGCGAGCACATAGGCCTTCAGCCGGCGCCGGCTCTCCGTGCGCACGATGATGGCGCCCAGCGTGAGGTAGGTCACCGCCGCCCCCATGGCATGGCCGGAGGGGAAGCTGAGCGTGTGGACATCGACGAGGTGAGCCACCAGATCGGGGCGCGGCCGGTCGAAGCCGAGCTTGAGGAGATAGCTCAGCGCCCCGCCGCCCGCGGTGGCCGCAAGCAGGAACAGCGCGGCGGCGCGCTTGCCGTCGGTGATCAGGAAGCCGACGACGATGGCGGTGATGAGCGCGAGAACGGTGGTGCTGCCGAGCGAGGTGAGATCGCGCATGACGATCTCCAGCCAGGCCGGTCCGATCGGATCGGCGGTATCGCCGGGCGTGCGGAAGGCGAGCAGGATCGCCTCGTCGAAGCCGTGCGCATCGCCCTCCACCACTTCTTCGGCGATGAGAGCGAAGGCGAACAGGCCGGCAGCGGCGCCGGCGAGGGCACTGAGGATGCCGAACTCGGCGGCGACCCAGCTCGGCAGGAATGTGCGTGCCTTCACGTCGTCTCCCGAACCTCGTTTTCCGGCCGTGCGGCATAGCGGAGGTCGGCCGGCATATGCAATCGGGAACCGAAATGCCTGCCTCGGTGTTCCCTCTCCCGAAACGCAACGGAGACGATCATGCTGAAAGGTGGGTTCCTATGGCTGCTGGGCATTCCGCTGCCCATCATTATCGTGCTCTGGTTGCTCGGCTATCTCAATTGAATGTCATTGACCGGCAGCACAAATCCGGTTGCCGAAGGGGCAGGTGTGTGATCATCGGTTGAGATGTCTCGTCCGGGTCGGTGCCGCCGCGGCGCGTGCGCGCGGCGGGATTCGGAGGGCAGTGGGGGAAGCCTGTGCAGTTGGCTGTGGATGTCGTCGGATCCCATGACTGGGGGCTTGTCGCGCTCTCGGTGATGCTGGCGATTGCGGCCTCGTTCACGGCGCTGGATCTTGCCGGACGGGTTCCGCAATATTCGGGTCGCACGCGGGCCGGCTGGCTCGCGACGGCGGCCTTCGTGCTGGGCGGCGGCATCTGGGCGATGCATTTCGTCGCCATGCTGGCGCTGCATGTCGGCATGCCGGTCTCCTACGATCTCGGCCTCACGGTGCTTTCGCTGGTGATCGCCGTCGCGGCGACGGGTGCGGCGCTGGGCCCTGCCAGCCGACGCGGCATCACCCCCGCCGGACTCGCGGCGGCGGGCGTGTTCATGGGCCTTGCCATCGTCGGCATGCACTACACCGGCATGATGGCGATGCGGGTGCCGGGCACCATCGTCTACGACCCGCTCTATGCCGGCGCGGCAGTGGTGCTGGCGGTCGGCGCTTCCACCGTCGCGCTGTGGCTCGCCTTCCGCACCAGCAGTTTCCGGCAGCGCCTCGGCGGCGCGCTGGCGATGGGCCTCGGCATTGCCGGCATGCATTATATCGCCATGGCCGGCGTGACCTTCTCGGGGATCGACGCCGTGCCGATGGCGCATGGCGGGTCGGCAAGCGGCACGATGGACAATGTCCATCTCGTCATCGCCGTGTCGGCGGCCAGCTTCGCCATCTTCGCCGCCGCGCTGCTGGCGGCGATCTACGACCGGCGGCTCAATCTGCTCACCGACCGCGAAACGGCGATCTGGCGCGAGAGCGAGGAGCGCTTTCGCACGCTCTATCGCCGCACGCCGCTGCCGCTGCATTCGCTCGGCGCCAACGGGCGAATCGAGCAGGTGAGCGACCGCTGGCTCGATCTGCTCGGCTATTCGCGCGAGGAGGTCATCGGTCGGCTGCTCACCGATTTCATGACGCCCGAATCGGCGCGCCAACGCAATGAGGAAGACTGGCCCCGACTGATCGGGACGGGCGAACTGCGCGAGGCCGAATATCGGCTTGTCGCGAAGGATGGGCGCGTTTTCGACTGCGTGCTGTCGGCGGTGGCGGAGAAGGATGCGGAAGGCCAGCTGACCAAGACGCTGTGCGGGCTGATCGACGTCACCGCCCGCCGCCGCGCCGAGGATGCGCTGCGCCAGGCGCAGAAGCTGGAGGCGGTCGGCCAGCTCACCGGCGGCATCGCTCACGACTTCAACAATCTGCTCGCCGTGGTGATGGGCAATCTGGAGCTGGTGCGCAAGCGTGCGCCGAACGATCAGCGCCTGCTGACGCTGATCGACAACACCATGCAGGCGGCCCAGCGCGGGGCGGCGCTGACGCAGCGCATGCTGGCCTTTGCGCGTCGACAGGATCTGCGTCCCGAGCCGGTCGCGGTGCCGGACCTCGTGCTCGGCATGGCGGAACTGCTGCGCCGCTCGATCGGTCCCAGCGTGCGCATCGAGACGCGCTTCCCGCTCGGCCTGCCGCTCGCCCGCGTCGACGCCAACCAGCTGGAGCTGGCTTTGCTCAATCTCGCGGTCAATGCCCGTGACGCCATGCCGGATGGCGGGGCGATCATCATCGCTGCGCGCGAAGAGATCATCCCCGAGCGCGAGGGCGAGGGCGAACCGGGCGCGCTGAAGCCGGGTCGTTATTTCTGCCTCGCCGTCTCCGACACCGGCGCGGGGATGGACGAGGAGACGCTCGCCCATGCCGCCGAGCCGTTCTTCACCACCAAGGGGGTCGGCAAGGGCACCGGGCTCGGCCTCGCCATGGTGCATGGCCTCGCGGCGCAGTCCGGCGGCCGGCTGGTGCTGGCCAGCGAGCCCGGCAGGGGCACGACGGCCACCATCTATCTGCCGATCGTCGAGACGTCCGCCGCCGACAGGGCGAAGCGCGAAGCCGAGCTCGTCGCCGAAGAGGCGGAGCCGCCGCTGCCGGCGGGCGTGGCGAGGGTGCTCGTCGTCGACGACGATCCGCTGGTGCTGTCGGCCACGGCGGCGATGCTGGAGGATATCGGCTTCGTCGTCTCAGAGGCCGCGTCGGGCCGCGAGGCGCTCGCCATGCTGAACAACGGGCTGACGGTCGATGTTGTCCTCACTGATCAAGCCATGCCGGGGATGACAGGCGTGCAGCTGGCCGCCGCGATCGGCGAGCACTGGCCGACCCTGCCGGTCGTGCTGGGCACCGGCTATGCCGAACTGCCACCCGATGCCCGCGCCGGCATGCCCCGGCTCGGCAAACCGTTCAGCCGGGAAAGCCTGCGCCGGGCGGTCATCGACGCGACCCGCCCGGACAATGTCGTGTCGCTGTCGTCGCGCGCCCGCTAGGGCGTGTCCCCGGCTTTTGCACCCGCGCGCGTATTCCTCCCGATTCAGGTGTTCTCCCTGATCGCAAAGGGCTCGCGGGCGTGCATATTGTCGACGACGCTACCGTGACATTCCCTTTCCGAGTGATTATATCCAAACCGTCCAGGGGAGCCTCGTCAGGAGGCTGAGAGGCCATCATCGCGCTTTGGCGCGGCATGGCGACCCTTCGAACCTGATCCAGTTGAGACTGGCGGAGGGAGGAGTTGAAGATGTCCCCGCAGACCCACCTGAACGATGAAGCCCCGGTTGCCAACGCGATGCGCGTGCGCATCGTCGGCGGCGGTGTTGCCGGCCTGACCTGTGCCCACGCCTTCGCCGAGCGCGGCGCGCAGGTGACGCTCATCGAGCGCAAGACGGCCACCGGGCAAGGCTGCTCCTGGTATGCCGGCGGCATGCTGGCGCCCTGGTGCGAGCGCGAGAGCGCCGAGCCGATCATCGCCGAGCTGGGCTTCGAATCGCTGGATTATTGGCGCCGCGCGGTGCCGGATGTGCCCAATGAGGGCAGCCTCGTGCTGGCCCCGCCGCGCGACCTGCCGGACCTCAAGCGCTTCTCGCGCCGGACGCAGGGCTATGAGTGGGTCGACGGCGCCGGCATCGCCGCGCTGGAGCCGGATCTGGAAGGGCGCTTCGACCAGGGCCTGTTCTTTCCCACCGAAGCGCATCTGGAGCCGCGCAAGGCGCTCGCCGCGCTGACGCGCAAGCTGGTCGACGAGCATCAGGTGACCATCCGCTACGAGGCCGACGGCTTCGACGAAGGCGAGACGCCGGCCGATGTCGTGGTCGACTGCCGTGGCCTTGCCGCCCGCGACGTGCTGGCGGACCTGCGCGGCGTGAAGGGCGAGATGCTGGTGCTCTACTCCACGGAGATTTCGCTCAAGCGCCCGGTGCGCATGCTGCATCCGCGCATCCCGGTCTACATCGTGCCGCGCGGCGACGGGCATTTCATGATCGGCGCCACCTCGATCGAGAATGACGAGCGCGGCCGGGTGACGGGCCGCTCCATGCTGGAGCTGCTGTCGGCCACCTATGCGCTGCACCCCGCCTTCGGCGAGGCGGAGATCGTCGAGATCGGCGCCGATGTGCGCCCGGCCTATCCCGACAACATTCCGCGCCTGCGCCGGCGCGGCAACACGATCTATGTGAACGGGCTCTACCGCCACGGTTTCCTCGCCGCGCCCGCGCTGGCACGGCGTGCGGCGGCGCTCGCTTTCGACGGGACATATTTCCCGGAGGTGATGGATGAAGATCGTCGTGAATGGTGAGCCGGCCGATACGCGCTCCGGCACGCTGAAGGACCTGCTGGCCGAACTGGGCCTGGGCGACGCCACCGTCGCCACCGCGCTCAACGGCGCGATGGTCCGCGCGGCCAGGCGCGAGGCGACGCCGATCGACGAGGGCGACCGGGTGGAAATCCTCGCCCCGATGCAGGGAGGCTGAGATGGATGCGATGACCAGTGCGGCCGGCACATTCGCCGATCCGGTTGAGTTCTACGGCACAAGGGTGGCGTCGCGTCTGCTGCTCGGCACGGCGCAATATCCTTCGCCGGCGATCCTGTCGGAGGCGATCCGCGCCTCGGGGGCGGAGATCGTCACGGTCTCGCTGCGGCGCGAATCCGGTGCCGCGAAAGCGGGCCAGAGCTTCTGGCAGATCATCCGCGACCTCGGCGTGAAGGTGCTGCCCAACACCGCCGGCTGCAAGACGGTGAAGGAAGCCGTCACCACCGCCGAGATGGCGCGCGAGCTGTTCGGCACCAACTGGGTGAAGCTGGAGGTGATCGGCGAGGACGACACGCTGCAGCCGGACGTGTTCGGTCTCGTCGAGGCGGCGCGCCTCCTCGCGCGCGACGGCTTCCAGGTGTTTCCCTACACCACCGAGGACCTTGTGGTGGCCGAGAAGCTGATCTCGGCCGGCTGCGAGGTGCTGATGCCGTGGGGCGCGCCGATCGGCTCCGGGCGCGGGCTCAACAACCCCTATGGCCTGCGTTCGCTGCGGGCGCATTTCCCCGGCATCCCGCTGGTCGTCGATGCCGGCGTCGGCGTGCCCTCGCATGCGGCGGCGGCGATGGAAATGGGCTATGACGCGGTGCTGCTCAATACCGCCGTCGCCAAGGCGGGCGACCCCGTGCGCATGGCGCGTGCCTTCGCCCGTGCCATTGAGGCCGGCCGCGAGGCGCTGCTCGCCGACCCGATGGACGTGCGCGACATGGCCGCCCCCTCGACGCCGGTGATGGGGCGCGCGGTGTTGGGCGAATGACGTCTTCTTGTGAGTGACCCGATGAAGCTCGATCCGTTCTACCTCATCGTCGACCGCGCTTCCTGGCTGCCGCGCCTGCTGCCGCAGGGGGTGAAGCTGGTGCAATTGCGCGCCAAGGACATTGACGAGGCCGAGCTCCGGCGCGAGATCGCGACCGCGCGCGATGTGTGCACCCGTTATGGCGCGCAGCTCATCATCAACGACTATTGGCGCCTCGCCATCGAGCTGGGCTGCGATTTCGTGCATCTCGGCCAGGAGGACCTTGCCGATGCCGATCTCGAGGCGATCCGCCGCGCCGGCGTGAAGCTCGGAATCAGCACGCATGACGAGGCGGAGCTGGAAATCGCGCTGATGGCGCGGCCGGATTATGTGGCGCTGGGGCCGGTCTATCCCACCATCCTCAAGAAGATGCGCTGGGCGCCGCAGGGGCTGGAGCGGGTCACCCAGTGGAAGAAGCGCATCGGCGACCTGCCGCTGGTCGGCATTGGCGGCCTCACCATCGAGCGCGCGCCGGGCGTGCTGCGTGCCGGGGCGGACAGCGTGGCGGTCGTCACCGACGTGCTGCTCAACACCGATCCCGAGGCGCGCGCCCGCGAATGGGTGCTGGCGACGCGCGAGACGGTGTGATGTGCCGGCGCTGCGCGAGGCGCCGGGCCGGCACATCATCCGCTAGCTAGGTGTCGCGGTCGTCTTCGCCTTGCCTCGCAGCAGGGCGAGAAGGACGCCCAGTTCCGGCGGCGGGGCCTGCTCGACGCGGGAATATTCGCGCCCGTCCGGCGTGCGGCGGAACAGGCCGAGTTCGACCAGTTCCCGGCGCAGCAGCGCGTGGTCGCCGAAGCCGTGGTGAAGGTTCAGCAGCTCGTTCATCCGTCGCTCCGGGAAGGTCTCGGCGGCCGGCAGGCGCGACCACAGCACCCACAGGCACAGTACCTGCTGGTTGCGTTTCTTCGGCCAGCGCGTGAGGCCGCCCTCGACATCGAACAGCCGCAGCGCCTTCTCGCAGCGCGCGTGATCGGCCGGCGCGGCGGGAGGCGGCGCGGGTTCGTCAGCGCGTGAACGTGCCTGCGTTTCCGCCCGCAAATGCTGGAAGTTCCGGAAGCCGGCGGCGCGCGCCAGAATATTGAGCAGTTCGACATGGCCGGGCACCTTGTCGCGCTCGGTCAGCTGGCTGCGCAACGTGCGGGCGAGGGCGGAGATATCCGGCGCCTCGTAGGCCAGAACGGTTCTGGTCATGACTCATCCTCGTTCGTGCCGATCCATGAGGAGTGTCGGGGTTGCCGTCTTGCGACCGGGCACGGGGACAAGTGCAGGGTCTGGGTAGGAAATGCAGGTTTAGCTCCCCTTGCGGGGCGGCAACGCCTCGGTGAACTGCAGACCGTGCGGGGACAGATAAGCGAAGGGCCAGGGGAAGTCCAGTATCCGCGTGCCGCCCAATCCGGGATTGCTCCCTCTCCCCACCCGAACTCGGCAACAGCCGAGTTCGGTTCCGGCAAGGCCTAAGCCGGTAACATCCGGCTTAGGCGGAGAGAGGTGGGGTGAGGGGGCTTCGACGCTCCGCAATCATCTCGCCCCTCACCGACCCGCTTCGCGGGCCACCTCTCCCCAATGGGGAGAGGGAAAGAAAGAGGCGGCTACTCCGCCGCCTCCTTCTCCACGCCGGCGAATGTGCGTTCCATCTCGCGGCGCAGCCGCACGATCGGGCTGTCGGTGAAATCGACGTCGGCCCAGCCCACGGTTTCGCCTTCCGCGAGGTCGCGCTTCAGCGTCATGTGATGGGCGAGGCCGATGGGTAGCGCGCCGCGCGCGAGCGAACTTGCCGCCGGCAGCAGCTTGCCCCACACCGTGTAGCCGCCTTCGCCGTCCAGCACCTCGCCGGCCTTCAGCGGGCGTTTGGCGACGGCGACGACATCGGCGTTGAAATGCTCGGTCGTGCCGGTGGGCTCGCCGCGCAGCGCCGCCGAGGCGACGCTGACGCCGAGCTCCAGCCCGATGAGGTGATAGGGCCGGTAGAGCGCGGTGTAGCGGCCGGAGGAATCCGTCACCACGCCATATTCCTTGAAGCAGCGGCGGGCATAGTCGCCGCGCGGGCCGGGCTCGGCCTCGAAGGTGACGTAGACGCCCCAGCGCAGGTCGCGGAACACCGGGCGGCCGTCGCGCTCCAGGCTGGAGACGGTCTCCACCGTGCCGGAATGTTCCAGCACGCCGCCGGCCTCGCGCGGGCGCAGGATGGTGGCGAGGTCGTCGACGCCGCAGGGCGGGAACAGCAGGCCGTCCGAAGGCGCCTTGAGGTCGGCGGCATTGGCGATGGCGGCCATCTCGATGGAGGATTTGGTGCCGTCGGCGAAGGAGTTGAACATCTGAGCGTTCATGCCGCCGAGCGCCGCCTGCTCGGGGGTGAGGCCGTAAAGGCTCCAGATCGTGTCCGGCGTCGATTTGTGGAAGCTCGGCAGGTACTTCGTGCCCTTGCCGGCGCAGACGACGCGGAAGCCGCAGGTGCGCGCCCAGTCCACCATCTCGCAGACCAGGGCGGGCTGGTCGCCCGAACCCATGGAATAGACCACGCCGGCCTTGCGCGCGCGCTCGGCCAGCAGCGGGCCGACCAGCACGTCCGCCTCGACGGTGACCATGACGATATGCCGGCCCTGCTCAATGGCCTTGAGCGCATGGGCGGCACCGGCGGCCGGGCTGCCGGTGGCTTCCACCACCACGTCGAGCCCGTCGGCGCCGATCAGTTCGCCGGCATCCTCGGTCAGCATGGTGCGGCCGGTGCGCAGCGCCTCGTCGAAGCTCGTCGCCACGGCCGCATCCGCGTCCCAGCCGGTGCGCTCAAGGGCGGCGCGGGCGCGCGGCGCGGAGAGGTCGGCGATGCCGAGCAGGTGCATGCCCGGCGTGGTGCGGACCTGCGACAGGAACATGGAGCCGAACTTGCCGGCCCCAATCAGGCCGACGCGCACGGGGCGGCCGGCGTCGGCGCGCGCTTTAAGAAGGCGGGCGAGATTCATCAGGCGGTCCTCCCCGGCGAGAGCTGCCGCTGGTGGGCGCCTCGCTCATTGGTATGTGCGAACGCTATGGCTGCGTCCTGGTTCGATCATCGTCGACGGGAGCGGCGTTGGCGCGCCGCCCCGTCGGAAGGCAGGGTTCAGCCGGCCACGGCGCGATCGCTGGCGGCGCGGCTCTTGGTGCGGCGCGTGCCGGCGACGACGTCCTCCGCGAGCTTCGGCTCGGAGGGGCCGCGCATGGCCTTCTCGCGCAGCGCGCGGATGCGGTCGGCCAGCGTCGGCGGCCCGCCATTCCTGGGCGTGGCGGAAGCGGCGAGCAGCGCGTCGACGGTCGAGCCGGGCCCTTCCAGCGCGGCCGTGAGACTGGCGACCTCGGCGGCGATGTCGCTGATGCGCTCACGCAGCAGCGCGGCTTCATTGGGGTCGTCGGGTGTCGCGGCCGCCGTCGGCGTCGGCGTATCGAGCCGCGCTTGCAGCAAGGCCCGGTCGTCGCGGGCCTGGGCCAGCGCGCCCTCCAGCATCACCTTCTCGGCCTGAACCATGCGCGCGAGATCATTGGCCTGCCGGGCGTTGCTCTCGGCGGTCTCGCGCGCGGCGATGGCCTCCGTGGTGACGCGGGCGGCTTCCTGCTCGACGGCGTCGCGCCGCGCCTCGGCCTTGCGCGTGCGGTCCTCCAGCGAATCCGCCCGCAGGTGCAGGGCGGCGAGTTCGGCCCGCAGCGTCGCGGCCTCGGCGGAAACGGTGCTGAGCTCGCGCTCGGCCTCGGCGATGAGATCGCGCAGTTCGCGGTTCTTCGAGACCTCGATGGAAAGGCTCTCGGCGGTCACGCGCAGCGTCTCGCGCTCGGTGGCGAGATGGGCGTTGGTGGCGCCGAGGTGGCGGTCGAGATCGGTGATCCGGTCTTTCAGCGTGTCGCGCAGCGTGGTGAGGGCGATATGCTCGACCTTCAGCTCCTCCTCGCGGGCGCTGGTCTGCTCCAGCGTCCGGGCGGTGGCGGCAAGCTCGGCGCGGGTGGTGGCGAGCGCCGCCTGCGTCTCCGCGAGATCGCGGCTGCGGATGGCGAGATCGTCGGTCACCTCGCGGTCATGCGCGGTGAGTTCGGCATGCGCCGCTTCCAGCGCGGCGAGACGCGCGGTGGTGTCGTCGAGCTTCGCCTGGCGGGCGCGCAGCTCCTCGGCCTGGCGGGCGATCTGGCCCCACTGGTCGCTGGTGCGCTCCTGCAACTGCCGGACGTCCATTTCGAGCCGCCTTATGGCGACGGCGAATTCCGCGCGCTGCTCGTCCTTGTCGGCCTGGATCTCGGCCATGGAGACGGGCAGGGCGTTCTCGATGCGCTTGCGCGTCAGCCGCACCGCGCGGCGCCAGACGGCCGGCAGCGTGAGCAACGCCAGCAGCGTCGCCGTCAGGAAGCCGATTGCGCAGTACATGATCACGGCGATCATGCGACGATCTCACTCTCGTACGCGGTTACGCGGGGCCCGCATGGACCCGGACGGGCCACATTAGGGGCCAAGGGTTACGAACACCAAAAGGCTTACCGACACCAAATCGTTACGAACACCGGAAAGCGTCTGCTCGGAAACCAAAACGGCCGGGTCGTCCCGGCCGTCTGTCGAATTCGCCCGATCAAGCGTCAGAAGGGGTTCCAGGTCGCCTGGGGGGTGAATTTCAGATAGCCGATATTGGCGCCGAGGCGCACGCCGACGCCCGAGCGGATCGGCACCACCACGACATTGTCGGCCGCCAGCGCCGTCATGCCGAAGCCGGCGACGAAATAGGCCGAGCCGGAGATGCCGCCGAAGCGGCGGTAGATGTCGTTGATGGAATTGAGGTTGTAGACGAGGATCATGGTGCGCGCGCCGTCGCCGCCGAAGTCCCAGCCGAGCGAGGGGCCCTGCCAGTAGACCTTCACGTCGCCGGCATTGCGGGTGTACAGCGTGCCCTCGCCGTAGCGCAGGCCGCCGACGAAGGCGCCCGAACCCTCCTGGCCGAGGATGTAGCCGTTGGGCTGGCCCCACTGGGCGACGGCCTTCTCGATCGACAGGGCCAGGCCGCGCGAGACCTCGCCGAAGAATCCGTGGCCCTGCTGGACCAGTTCGTCGCTCGAATAGGTGTTGGACGGCGCCGGCTGCTGCGGCTGCCGGTACTGCGCCTGGGCGGGAGCGGCGAGGAAGGGCACGGCGGAAAGAAGGGCAAGGCAGGCAAACAGGGCGCGCAAGGTCGGCATCGTCGGTCTCGCGGTTGTGGTCGGTGACGGCGTGTGATCCGGGGCGGCCGCAGGCGGCGCGCTCCCCGCTATCAATAGCACGGAGTGTGGTCTGGGGAAGGCAGGGCGTGGCCATGCACGTCCGATTGGCGCGGGAGTGTACCCGTCATGCCTCGGCGCCATAGGCGATGAAGGCCGGCACGCGGTAATTCTCCGCCGTCCGGCCATAGGGCAGGGCGCTGCCGTCGGGACGGCGCACGCTGCCGCCGGCGGCGCGCACCAAAGCGTGCCCGGCGGCCACATCCCACTCGCAGACCGTGCCCAGGCGGGGATATATGTCGGCCCGGCCTTCCGCCACCAGGCCGAATTTCAGCGCCGAGCCGATGCTGAGGCGCTCGGCGACATCCAGCCCGTCGAGCAGCGCCGCCGTATCGGCGTCGAGATGCGAGCGGCTCGCCACCGCGACGATGCCGCGCGCGGGAATGGGGCGGCAGGCGATGGGCTCCCAGCCCGCGGCGTCCGCATCGGTGCCCGCGCGGCGGTGAGCGCGGAAGGCGCGCGCCTCGCCGGACGCGAAGGTCGCCCCGGCATAAAGCCGCTCCACCGCCGGGCCGTAGACGATGCCGAAGGTCGGCACCCCGCCCACCACCAGGCCGATATTGACGGTGAATTCGCCGCTGGCGCCGACGAATTCGCGCGTGCCGTCGAGCGGGTCGACCAGCAGGAAGGTGTCGGCCGGGCGTTCGCCGCGCCCTTCCGCGACCGCTTCCTCGGCGATGACCGGCACGCCGGGCAGGATCGCCTCCAGTTCGGCGCGCAGCAATTCCTCGGAGGCGAGATCGGCCGCCGTCACCGGGCTGTTGTCCGCCTTGAGCCGCGCGCCCATGCCTTCGTCGCGAATGCGCAGGATTACCGTGCCGGCCTTCAGCGCCGCCTGCGCGAGGGCGGCGAGCAGGCCGAGGTCGCCGGAAGAGGTGGGGGTGCCGGAGGACATGCGAGGTCCGCTTTCATCGGTTGTGGCCAAGGCTCGCGCTGTCGGTTGGCGCGGCCGGAGGCGCGGTGTATCACACCCCGCAGCCCGTCCGCACGCAGCGCGGGCGATTCGCCCACCCGATCCGCCGCCCTTCTCCCGGCTGACGCAAAGGGGAACCGATGACGACCGCCGTCGACCTCGACAAGCTCGACCTCGCCGCCTTGCTGTGCTCGCGCGTGTGCCACGATGTGATCAGCCCCGTCGGGGCGATCGTCAACGGGCTGGAAGTGCTGGAGGACGAGGACGACCCCAGCATGAAGGCGTTCGCCCTCGACCTCATCGCCAAGAGCGCACGGCAGGCCTCCGCCCGCCTGCAATTCGCCCGGCTCGCCTTCGGGGCGGCGGGTTCCGCCGGCGCGCAGATCGACACCGGCGACGCCGAGAACGTGGCGCGCGGCTTCATCCAGGACGACCGCACCAGCCTCGAATGGCAGGTGCCGCGCACGCTCTCGCCGAAGAACAAGGTGAAGCTGCTGCTCAACCTCATCATGGTCGCGTCCTCGACCATTCCGCGCGGCGGGCGTATCGCCGTGCTGGCGACCGGCGAGGGCGATGCCGGCGGCTTCCGCCTCACCACGGCGGGCAGCCATTCGCGGATCCCCGCGCATCTGATCGACCTGCTGGCCGGCCATGCGGCGGAAGGAGGCGCGCTCGATGCCCACGCCATCCAGCCGCATTATACCGGCCTTCTCGCCCGCGCCACCGGCTATGGCATCAGCATCGCGCTCGAGGGCGAGGGCGTGGTCATCGCCGCCGAGCTGGCCTGACGATTTCCTCTCGTTGCGGCACCTTCAGACGACATTAACGCGATCGGGATGACACTCGGCTCGCGCGCCACGAGAGGCGCGGGTGTCAGTCATGTATCGCCGGTTGCCGATGTTGTCGTTCGAAGTGTCATCCGCCGCCCGTCGCGGCCCCGTTCCGACCCGGCTCCACCAGGGGACCGGCGCGGCGAGCCTGAGCGATTCCGGCCGAGCGGAGGTGCTGGCGTTCTCGCTGCGCGGCATGAGCTTCGCGCTGCCGGCGAGCCATGTCGTCGACGTCATGCCGCTGGCAGGCGACCGCTGGGCCCGGCTGGCGAAAATGGCGGAGGCCGGGACGCTGGGCACGAGCGGGCTGCCGCTGATCCGCCTTGCCACCCGCCTCGGCTTCGCCCCCACGCGGCCCGAGCAGGGCGCGCTCGTTCTGTTCGGCGAAGACGGCAAGGTCCGCGCGACGCTGCTCGTCGACGACATGCCCCGCCGCGAGGCCGCCGACGTGAAGGTGATGCCCCATGTCTGGCGCGAGGAATTCCAGCCCTGCGAGGACCTGATCGGCGGCGTCGCGCGCCTCGCCGACGGAACCCAGGCGGCTCTGATCGACCTTCCCATTGGCGTCGTGGCGTCGCGGCCTCGCCTGCCCAGTGCCTGCGAACGCGACAGCGCGCATCTGCTGGTACGTGCCGGCCGTCTCGAAATGGAGGCGGTGCGCGTCGCCGCGCTGCGCGGCATGAGCGCGATCGACGGCCGGCGCATGCTGCTGATGCTCGGCGGGGAGGGCGAGGCGCTCGCGGTCGACGAAGTGGTCGGCCTTGCTCCGCAGGGCCGGGTCGAGCGGCTCGGCGGCACGCGCATGCTGGTCACCGCCTCCGGCCGCTATCGTCTACTGGAACCGGGCGAGACCATTCCTACGGCAGCGGCGGCCGCCCGTGTGCTGCTGACGGCTCCGGCGGGGGAGGGGCGCACGCGCCTGCGCGATCTCGTCCGCTCGATGGGGCACGACGTCTCGATCGCCGACGATCCCCGCGCGGCCCGGCTGGTGGGCGGACGCTTCGATATCCTGCTGTTCGACCTCGACGCCTATGGCGCGTCGCTGGCGGCCTGCGAGCAGCTTCAGGGCGGCGCCCGCCGCATCGGCTTCCGTCAGCGCGGCAGCATCGCAAACCCGGCCGGCTTCGACGCGGTGGTGCCGGCGGATGACCCGGTGGCGCTGATCGCCGCGCTGATAAGCCGGCGCCCGCAGGCCGCCTGACGGACTTCACAGGAGCGGCATAAGGGCTCGCCCCACCTCAACTTCCGGCCGGCGGCCTGCTAATGTCCACGCCGTTGGATATTCGGCGAGATTCCGGGCGGATGAAGTTGCTACGTATTGTGCGACTGTTACTGGCGCTGGCCGCGCTCGCCTTCTCGATGGCGGGACCGGCGGCCGCGGTCAGCATGGCGCCGCGCGATCTGCCGTGCCACGACGCCCGTACGGCGGAGCCCGCCGTCGGCGGGACGATGCACGCTTCCTCGGGGCCGGTCTTCACGGCTCACATGGCGGCGGCGGGCCGGACGCTGCATCCCGATCCCGCGCGCCAGCACATGTGCTGTGTCGTCAGTCAGCTTGTGGCGCCGCCGCTCGCCGTGCCGACGCTTCGCCACCCGGAGGCGCGCGGTCTGGCGCTGCCGGTCGGGCCGGGCGGTTCGATGGCCAGCCGCGAGCCCGCCATTCCAGTGCCGCCGCCGCGTCCGTCCTGATCGCTGCCCGCCAGACGCGGTCAATTCCGGCCGCGTCCGATCACGATCCGACGGAGATAACGTCATGAACAGTTTCGCAAGGACCGCCCTGCTGGCGGCATCGCTCTCGCTCGCCGGCGCCTATGCCTTCGGCCAGAACATGCCCATGCAGAAGGGCAATATGCCGATGGGCCAGATGCCGATGGACCACAGCGCGCATATGGGCGGCGGGGCGGCGAGCCCCTCGACCGAGGCGTTCGAGAAAGCCAACGCCCACATGCATGAAGGCATGGCGATCCCCTTCAGCGGCAACACCGATGTCGATTTCGCCCGTGGCATGATCCCGCATCATCAGGGCGCGATCGACATGGCCAGGATCGAGCTGCAATACGGCAAGGATCCCGAGCTGAGGAAGCTCGCGGAGGAGATCATCAAGGCGCAGGAGAGCGAGATCGCCTTCCTCAAGTCCTGGATCGCCAAGAACGCGAAGTAGCCGGGGGCGACGCGATGCCCGGCCATTGGCCGGGCATCCGCGCTTATCCGTGACCCGCACCGCGCAAACAAAAACCCCGCCTTGCGGCGGGGCTCCAGTTGGGGAGGCGCATCGAGGCGCCTCACCGCTCGGGATTGGCGTCCGGCTCAGGCCGGGATGCGCTGTTCCTGCTCGCCCATCTCGCGCAGCACATAGCCGCGGCCCCAGACGGTCTCGATGAAGTTGTGACCTTCCGAGGCGTTCGCCAGCTTCTTGCGCAGCTTGCAGATGAACACGTCGATGATCTTCAGCTCGGGTTCGTCCATGCCGCCATAGAGATGGTTGAGGAACATCTCCTTGGTGAGCGTCGTGCCCTTGCGCAGGGAGAGGAGCTCCAGCATCTGGTACTCCTTGCCCGTCAGGTGCACCCGGTTGCCGGCCACCTCGACCGTCTTGGTGTCGAGATTGACCACCAGGTCGCCGGTGGTGATGACCGACTGGGCGTGGCCCTTGGAGCGGCGCACGATGGCGTGGATGCGGGCCACCAGCTCGTCCTTGTGGAACGGCTTGGTGAGATAGTCGTCGGCGCCGAAGCCGAGGCCCTTCACCTTGTCCTCGATGCCGGCGAGGCCGGAGAGGATGAGGATGGGGGTCTTCACCTTGGCGACGCGCAGGCCCCTCAGCACATCGTAGCCCGACATGTCGGGCAGGTTCAGATCCAGCAGGATGATGTCGTAATCGTAGAGCTTGCCGAGATCGACACCCTCTTCGCCGAGATCCGTCGTGTAGACGTTGAAGCTCTCGGACTTAAGCATCAGTTCGATGCTTTGCGCGGTCGCGCGGTCGTCCTCGATGAGCAAGACGCGCATGCCAATCCCCTTCCTCGCCACGGCCCCGGGGGTTTCAGCGCCTGATCGGAAAACTCCCGGCCCGAGCGTGACCCCTCCCCGCGCCCGGCCCGGCACACCGATTCGTTACTACATGCAATAGGGTTAACAAAATCTGATTCCCGTGCACAAGCGGGGACGCGAAAAATCTTCGAGTCTTGCCGCAAGCAGCTGGTTAAGAACCAGAATTTTTCAACCCGACTGCTAGAGTCGAATCTTAAGGTATAACCGTAAGTGAGTCTGCCGACTCTGCTTTCGCATGCACCGACAATCCGCACCGGACGATGCCTCGATCATTAACGAGGCCGGTAAACAAATCGTTTCCATCCTGTTGAGGAGTCGCAGATTCCTTCCCGAAGTACCGTTCGCGGCGAAAAGGGTAAGGAAGCGGCAACATCTGTTGGCGATCATGCGGATGCCGCCGCGTAAGGGCGGCTCGAACCGGACGCGTGCGTTTCACTCCCGCGGGAGGCGAGAGGCGCCGGGCCGGCCCGACGGAGCGGAGTACAGCCGGCCATGAAGTCGCTCGACACACTCACCCGCCTCAAGCGGTTCCAGGCGGAGGAAAAGCGTCGCCACCTCATCCAGATCCAGACGATGATCGCGGACTTCGACCGCATGTCGCGCGATCTCGACCGTGAGATCGAGGCCGAGGAGCAGCGTTCCGGCATCACCGATGCCCAGCATTTCGCCTACTCGACCTATGCCCGCGCAGCGGCGACGCGGCGGGACAATCTGCGTCGCTCGGCGGATGAACTCAAAGTCCAGCTGGACGAGGCCAAGGCGCAACTCGACGCGGCGCTGGAAGACCTCAAGAAGGTCGAGGCGCTCGGCGAGCGCGAGCGCAGTGATGCCCCGGTCGAAATTCCCCCGCGCAACATTGCCGGCCGCGCGCGCGCCGTGCTCGGCGCCTGACGCCTAAAGCGTGATCAGCGGCGCGTGCGGCGCCGCGTCGCCGGCCAGCAGGCCGGCAAGGCGAGGGTCGTCCACCACTTCGACGGCGCGCGCATAGGGGCGGAAGCCCGCCTTCATGTAGAAGCGCACTGCCGCCTGATGATCGAGCGTGCAGGTGTGGACATGCACCCGCGCCGGACGACGCTCCCACGCCAGCGCCAGCGCGCGGTTCATCATGAAGCGTCCGGCCCCGCTGCCGACGAACTCCGGCACCAGACCGAAAAACGCCAGTTCCACTTCGTCCGGCACGCGGAAATCGAGCTCGACCAGGCCCACATCCTCGCCATCGCGCCGCAGCGCGTAAACCGACACGTCCGGATCGGCGAGGATCGAGGCGAGCTCCGCCTCGCTGAGCCGCAGCCGCGAGAACCACAGCCAGTTCTCGCCGATGCGGCGGAACAGCGCGCGATACCACTCCACGCCCGGCGCGGGGACGGGTTCCAGCGTCAGCCCCTGCGTGCCACGCTCCGGCAGCGGCGCGGGCGGCGCGGTCATTTCCAGCATGGTCACGATGGAGGCGATCTTGCCTGCCGGCAGGGCGGTGTAGCCGTCGAGCTTCAGCGCGAGGGGGGCGAGAGTGGCTGGTTCGTTCATGCGGCGAGGCATACAGGCTTGAGAGTCTGTCCACAATACACCGTCATCCTGAGGTGCTCGCGCAGCGAGCCTCGAAGGATGGTTGCTATAGCGCACTTGACGAGCATCCTTCGAGGCCCGGCTTTCGTCGGGCACCTCAGGATGACGGTGTTCCTGATGGAGGATGACTTCCGCAAGCCTCCGGCCACACCACAGGGGTTCACAGTCGCGAATTTTCAGATATCTTGCGGGTAATTCGATTTAATACATCTAATGAGAGTGAATTCATGACGGTCGCCGTGACGATCGACAAGGTGGGCAAGAGCTTCGGCGGCGGCGCCCTGGCGCTGTCGGACGTGTCGCTGGAGGTTCGCCCGAGCGAACTGGTGGCGCTGCTCGGCCCGTCCGGCTCCGGCAAGACGACGCTGCTGCGCATCGTCGCCGGTCTCGAGCAGCCGAGCCATGGCCGGATCCTGTTCGACGGGCAGGATGCGCTCTCCGTGCCGGTCCGTCGTCGCGGCATCGGCTTCGTGTTCCAGAACTACGCGCTGTTCCGCCACATGACGGTGGCGGAGAATGTCGCCTTCGGCCTGCATTCGCGCCCGCGTGCCGAGCGGCCTTCCGATGCGGAGATCAAGAAGCGGGTCGCCGATCTGCTGGCGCTGGTGCAGCTGGAAGCCTTTGGCGGGCGTTTCCCCGCCCAGCTTTCCGGCGGCCAGCGCCAGCGTGTCGCGCTGGCCCGCGCGCTCGCCATCGAGCCGAAGGTGCTTCTTCTCGACGAACCCTTCGGCGCGCTCGACGCGCTGGTGCGCAAGGAGCTGCGCAAATGGCTGCGCGAGCTGCATGACCGCACCGGCCACACCACGCTGTTCGTCACCCATGACCAGGAGGAGGCGCTCGAACTCGCCGACCGCGTGGTGGTGATGGGCAAGGGCCGGATCGAGCAGATCGGCACGCCGGACGATGTCTATGACCGGCCGGAAACGGCGGCGGTATTCGGCTTCATGGGCGAGTCCAGCCGCATCGAGGTCGAGGTGAAGGACGGCGTCGCCATCGCCGGCACCACCGCCATCGCCGCCGCCACCCAGCCGGTGCCGGACGGGCCGGGCCTGCTCTATGTGCGCCCGCACGACGTGTCGCTCGGCCTGCCGGGCACGCCGGGTCTCACCGGCAAGGTGCAGGGCTTCCGCCGGCATGGCGCCATACGCCGCGTCGAGATCGAGGTCGGCTCGGCCCTGTTCGAGGCGGACATCGCCCCGACCGTGCGGGTGCCGATCGGCGAGCAGGTGGCGGTGCGGCTCGACCGCGCGCGGCTGTTCGCCGGTGGCGGCGCCGGCGTCGACTGCCGCGCCCCGGCGGTGCAGCAGCCGGGCGAATACGCGATCTGAACCGGGCGACGACTGTCGGCGCCCTCAGCGGGCCTTCAGCAGCCAGACGCTCTCGCGGGCGGGGTGCACTCCCTTGAGCCCGTCCTTCAGCGCGTGGCTCTCAAGGCTGGTAACATGGAAGGCCGAGCCGTAAAGCCGGCGCACCTCGTGCTCCGGCACGGAGAAGGGCGGGCCGACGGCGTCGGTGGAATCATATTCGAGGGTGACCAGCAGTTGCGGCGCGTGGCGGGTCAGCGCGGCGAGGTGGCCGGCATAGCGCTCGCGCATCGGCGCGGGCAGGGCGATGAGCGCGGCCCGGTCATAGACACCGTCGACCGCGCCGAGCTTCTCCCGGTCGAGATCGAAGAAATCGCCGACGAAGACGGTGAGCCCGTCCGCCTCGAAGCGCTCCAGCGCGGCTTCCTCGGTAATGACCGGCGTCAGGGCGAGCTCGGCAAACAGCTGTTCCACGGCAAGCCGGCTGAGCTCGGCGCCTGTCACCTTGCATCCCTGGCCGAGCAGCCAGTGCATGTCGCGGCTCTTGCCGCACAGCGGCACGAAGACGCGCGCGCCGCGCGCAAGGCCGAGTTCGGGGAAATGACGCAGCAGCAGCGGGTTGGTGTCGGCCTCATGGAAGCCGATCTCGCCGTTCTGCCATTTGCGGTGCCAGAATTCCTGTTCCATCGTCTCGCCCTCATATCGCCGTGCCGGGCACGATAGCCCCGCTTCACGTCCGGCGCGTGCGGAAAACCACGTCAGTGTGCCTTGCGTCAGCGTGCCTTGCGGATGAACACCCCGAAGGCGCGCGGACCGTCGGCCATGGCGATGTCGTCGACCACCTTCAGCGTCGCGGCGTCGATGACGCTCAGCGTGTTCGCCTCCCAGTTCGCGACATAGACGAAGGCGCCGTCGCGGCTGGCGTCGATCCCCTCGGGATAGTCGCCGACCGGGATGGTGGCGAGCGGCGCCAGCGTGTCCGTGTCGAACACGCTCACCGTGGAATCGTACTGGTCGGTGACGAAGGCTCGCCCCTTCGCCAGCGCCACTGCATAGGGCCGCTGGCCGACCTTCACGGTGGCGACGACCTTTCGGGTCGCGAGGTCGATGATGCTCACATCATTGGAGGCGACATTGGCGGTGTAGGCGCGCTTGCCCGCGGCATCGATGGTGACGCCGAAGGGGCGGTTGCCGACCTTGATCGAGGCGAGGCGGGTGAGGCTTTTCGGGTCGATCAGGCTCACCGCGTCGGAATCCCGGTCGGCGGAGACCAGCAGCGTACCGTCCGGCGTCAGCGCGAGGCCGGAGGGGGAATTCCCCACCTTCACCTCGCCTTCGATCGCGCCGCTCGCGGCCTCCACCGCGACGATGCGGTGCTGGTACCAGTCCGCGACATAGGCCGTCCTGCCCGAGGGGTGCACGGCGACGCCCAGCGGACCGCCGCCGACATCGACGCGGTGCTCGACGGTGCGGGTGGCGGCGTCGACGATGGTCAGCGCCTTGCCGTCCGGCGAGGTGACGAAGGCCCGCTTGCCGTCCGGGGAGACGGCAATGCCCGCCGGCTTGCCGGGAATGGGCAGGGTGGCGACGACCTTGCGCGTGTCGAGGTCGACGACGGAAAGCATCTCCGCCGGCTGCGAGGTGACGAAAGCCTCGTCGGCAGTGGCGGGGAGCGGGGCAAGGAGGAGGGTGGCGGCCGTGATCAGCGCGACCCAGAGCCCTCTGCCTGAGGGAGAGGGTTGGGTGAGGGGTTCGGCGCCGTCCGAGGGTAGGCGCCCGATCGGCGGGCAACCTCCCCCCTCACCCCAACCCTCTCCCCGCCGGGGAGAGGGGGCAAGGATCGACATGACCGCCCTCAGCTGCCGCCTTCGATCTTCTTCTTCAGCCCGTCCAGCCCGGCCTTGTAGAGCCCGGTGACGGCGTTGACCGCGGCCTGGTCGTCCAGTTCCGGCGGCGGATCATTGTTGGGATAGCCGCGATAGAACGCGCCGCGCCATTCCACCTTGGACTTCGCCCCGCCATCCACCGGCGTCACGATGAGCCAGGACGAGTAGTTGGTGACCGGCAGCACCTTCACGTCGACCTGTTCGATACGGTACATGAGGGTCATCTTTTCCGGCTCGAGCTTGGCGACCTCCTCGTCGACGGTGGCGCCGTTCTTCAGCGTCAGGGTGCGCTTGGCGCCCGGCGCATTGCCGCCGGTTCCCACGGTCTTGTCGACGACCGGAATCCAGCCGCCGTCCTGGAAATTGCTGACCACGGCCCACACCTTCTCCGGCGTGGCGTTGATCTCGATGGTCTCGGAGACCTTCTGGCGGGTCGGGCCATGCGCGGAGGCGGCGCCGAGCGTGGCAAGCATCGAGGTCGCGGCGAGCGCCGCGGCGAACAGTTGGAGCTTCATCGTTTCCATCCCGGAACAGGGTTCGTGAGCGGACTTTTCTCATCCGTTGCGAAGCAGTCTAGGGACAGAATCGGGGTTCGTGAACTCTCCACCACGTGAAAAACTTCACGACGGAATTTCTTGAAGTTCCTAAGAGAATTCTTTGAGAATCTTAAGAAAGGCGGCGCCGAACGCCTCCAGCTTGGCGGCGCCCACGCCCTTGACGCCAGCGAGTTCCGAGCGCGTGCGCGGATGCTCCACCGCCATCTCCTCCAGGGTCTTGTCGGCGAACACCACATAGGCCGGCACGTTGCGCTCGGCGGCGAGCTCGCGCCGCAGCGCCTTGAGCTTGCCGAGCAAGGCGCTTTCCGCCGGGGCGAGCTCCGCCCCGCTCTGCGAGCGGGCGAAGCGGGTGCGCTCGCGCTTGGCCGGGGCGCGCAGCGTGAAGGCGCGGGTGCCGCCCAGCACGGCGGCGCCGATCTCGGTCAGGACGAGCGCGCCATAGCGCTGCGGGTCGGCATGCAGCGCGTTGGTGGCGACGAGCTGGCGCAGCAGCGCCCGCCACTCGGTCGCCGGCTTGTCGCCGCCCGTGCCGAAATCGGCCAGCCGGTCATGGCCGCGCGCCACGACCTGGTCGTTGCGCTGGCCGGTGACGATGCCAGCGACATAGGCGGCGCCGTAGCGCTCGCCGGTGGCGCGGACGATGCGCAGCACCAATTGGGCGTCGCGGCTGGCATCGACCACCTTGGGCGGGTCGCGGCACACGTCGCAGGTGCCGCAGGCCTTCGCCCGCTCGCCGAAATAGCCGAGCAGCACGGCGCGCCGGCAGGTCACCGCCTCGCAGAAGCCGACCATGGCGTCGAGCCGGCGGGCTTCCACCATCTTGCGCTCGGGCGGGGAGGGCTCCTCGTCGAGGAAGCGGCGGCGGGTGGCGATGTCGCCGGCCGAATAGAGCAGCATCGCCTCGGCGGGCTGGCCGTCGCGGCCGGCGCGGCCGATCTCCTGGTAATAGGCCTCCAGCGTGCCGGGCGAATCCGCGTGCAGCACATAGCGCACGTCGGATTTGTCGATGCCCATGCCGAAGGCGACGGTGGCGACCATGACGACGCCGTCCTCGGCGAGGAAGGTCTCCTGGTTGGCGGCGCGGGTCTCGGGCGTCAGGCCGGCATGGTAGGGCAAGGCGCGGATGCCGGCGGCGGAGAGCCGCTCGGCGGTCTCCTCCACCTTCTTGCGCGAGATGCGGTAGACGATGCCCGACAGTCCCTCGCGGGCCCGCACGAAGCTCTCGATCTGCCGCGCCGGGTCCTTCTTGTCCTCCACGCCGATGAAGATGTTCGGCCGGTCGAAGCCGGAGACGAACACACGCGCCTGCCCGCCGAACAGCCGCTCGACGATGTCGTCGCGCGTCGCCCTGTCGGCGGTGGCGGTCAGCGCCACCAGCGGCACGTCGGGGAAGATCTCGCGCAGCCGGCCGAGGCCGAGATATTCGTTGCGGAAGGAGTGGCCCCATTGCGAGATGCAATGCGCCTCGTCCACCGCGACCAGCCCGAGCTCAAGGCGGGAGAGCGCGGCGAGCATGCGCTCGGTCATCAGCCGCTCGGGCGCGAGATAGAGCAGGCTCACCTCGCCCGCCGCCACACGCCGCCAGATCGCGACATTGTCCTCGCGGGACTTGCCGGAATGGATCGCCTCGGCGGCGACGCCCTGTAGTTTCAGCGCGTTCACCTGGTCGTCCATCAGCGCGATCAGCGGCGAGATGACGATGGACAGGCCGCCGAAGACGAGGGCGGGCAGCTGGTAGCACAGCGACTTGCCCGCGCCGGTCGGCATGACGGCGAGCGTCGGCACGCCCGCGAGGACGGCGTCCACAACTTCCTGCTGGCCGGGGCGGAAGCGGTCGAAGCCGAACACTTCCGCCAGTCGGGCGCGCTTGCGCGTCTCGATATCCGGCGGCAGCACGCCGAGCGTGGGGTGGACGGAGATGTTCATCGCGTCAATGCGCGCCTCTCGATGGCTTCTGGCCCTTGCTGGGGAGCACGCAGGCGGAAATGGTACGTCCGCGCGTCCGCCGGATTCGCGGAGCTCACCGAGAATCACCCCGATGGCCCTCGAAATCACCCTTGGTTTAACCCTGGTCGCGCTGCTGTTCGAGGCCGCATTCGGCTATCCCTCGATTTTGCTGGAGCGGATCGGCCATCCCGTGATGTGGATCGGCCGCCTGATCGGCCTGCTCGACACCCATGTCAACCGCGACACCGACACGCCGCTGGAGCGCAAATGCGCCGGCGTCGCGACGCTGGCGATCATCCTGGCGGTGTCGCTGACGGCCGGAGCCGTGGCGCAGAAGCTGCTGTTCCTGTTGCCCATGGGCTTCTTCTACGCCGCCTTCGTCGGCTCCACGCTGTTCGCCCAGCGCAGCCTGCACGCGCATGTGGCGCGGGTGGCGGACGGGCTCGATGGCAGCCTTGAGGCGGGGCGCCGGGCGGTGTCGCAGATCGTCGGCCGCGATCCCGACAAGCTGGACGAAGCCGGCGTGGCGCGTGCCGCCATTGAGAGCCTTGCGGAGAATTTCTCCGACGGCATCGTCGCCCCGGCGCTGTGGATGGCGGTCGGCGGGCTGGCGGGAGGCGCGGCCTACAAGGCGGTGAACACCGCCGACAGCATGATCGGCCACAAGGACGCGCGGCACACCGATTTCGGCTGGGCTTCCGCGCGGTTCGACGATCTCGTCAACCTGCCGGCCTCGCGGCTTGCCGGCGCGCTGCTGGTGGCGGCGGCGGTGTTCGTGCCCGGTGCCTCGGCGCGCAAGGCGTGGGCGGCGATGCTGCGCGACGCGGGCAAGCACCGCTCGCCCAATGCCGGCTGGCCGGAGGCGGCGCTGGCCGGGGCGCTCGGCATCGCCATTGCCGGTCCGCGCTATTATGGCGGCAAGCTCTCCACCGACGGGGTGATGGGCGAGGGCGGCCGGCGCGACTGCACGGCGGCGGATATCCGCCGCGCCCTGCAACTCTATCGCGCGGCGGACGGGGTGATGGTCGGCGTGCTGGCGATCGCCGTGCTGGTGCTGGCGGTGTGAGAGGAACCATTGGGAGCGACCTGCACCCTCTCCCCGAGGGGGAGAGGGGTGGGGTGAGGGATCTTAGACGCTCCGCAATCGCGTCGCCCCTCACCGACCCGCTTCGCGGGCCACCTCTCCCCATGGGGAGAGGGAAAGGAGGAGGGAGTTCAGCCCGCCGCCAGCACCAGCAGCCGATCCAGATCGACATGCCGCTCCAGATGCGCGGCGAGGGCGTCGAGCGTCTCGTCCACGCCGGCCTCATAGGCGAGCGTGCTCGGCGCGGCGCCGAGGCTGGCGAGCCAATGCGCGCGCTGGCGGTCCTCAGTGAACAGGCCGTGCGCATAGGTGCCGATGACCCGCCCATCTTCGGAGACGGCGCCTTCCGGCCCTTCTGTGTCGATCAGCGCGAAGGGACGGGCGCGGCCGGGGCCTTCGGTGACGCCCATATGCATCTCGTAGCCCGAGAACGGCACGCCGGCAGCGGTGCCGGTCACCGCGACGAGGCGCTTCTCGCCGGTCAGCACGGTGTCGACATCAAGTAGCCCCAGTCCCGGCACGGTGGCGGGCGGGCCCTCGATGCCGTCCGGGTCGGCGATGGAGCGGCCGAGCATCTGATAGCCGCCGCACAGGCCCAGCACCCGCCCGCCGCGCCGGACATGGGCGGCAAGGTCGATGTCCCAGCCATGCCGGCGCAGGTCTTCCAGATCGGCAATGGTGGATTTCGAGCCGGGCAGGATGACGAGGTCGACATTGCCGGGCAGCGCCGTGCCGGGGCGCAGGCGGATCACCTCGACCGAAGGCTCGGCCTCCAGCGGGTCGAGATCGTCGAAATTGGCGATGCGCGGCAGGATCGGCACGGCGATGCGGAGCTTCGCCCCCGGCTTGGCGAGCGCGGCCGCCTCCAGCCCGAGCGCGTCCTCGGCCGGCAGGCGGCGGGCATCGGGAAAGAACGGAATGAGCCCGAGCGCGGCCCATCCGGTGCGGCGGGCGATCTCCTCCATGCCGGCGGCGAACAGCGCGGGGTCGCCGCGGAAGCGGTTGACCAGGAAGCCGCGGATCATCGCGGCGTCGTCCTCCGGCAGCACCGCGCGGGTGCCGACCAGGCTGGCGATGACGCCGCCGCGGTCAATATCGCCGATCAGGATCACAGGCACGTCGGCCGCGCGGGAAAAACCCATATTGGCGATGTCGCCGGCACGCAGGTTGATTTCGGAGGCGGAGCCGGCGCCCTCCACCAGCACGAGGTCGGCGTCAGTGCGGAGCAATTCATAGCTCTCCAGCACCGCCGCCATCAGCGCGGGCTTGAGCGTCTGATACTCGCTCGCCTTGGCGTTTCCCCGCGAGCGGCCCTGCACCACCACCTGCGCGCCGACGTCGCTCTGCGGCTTCAGCAGCACCGGGTTCATATGGACCGACGGCGCCACGCGGGCGGCGCGCGCCTGCAATGCCTGCGCACGGCCGATCTCGCCGCCGTCGGGCGTGACGGCGGCGTTGTTCGACATGTTCTGCGGCTTGAAGGGGCGGACGATGAGCCCGCGATTGCTGTAGGCGCGGGCGAGGCCGGCGACGATCAGCGACTTGCCGACATCCGAGCCGGTGCCCTGGAACATGAGGGCGCGCGCGTTCATCGCACGCCCTCGTCAGTTCGCAACGTCAGCCGTGATGATGGCCGTGGCCTTGCGAGCCGTAGCTCCGGCCCTCGAGATAGTCGACGCGGCGTTCGAGATTGGCCTCGCGCACCATGCCCGGAATCAGGAACAGGTCGACGATCTGGCCGATGCCCAACAGGCCAACGGTGAGCAGCCAGAGCGCGCCGGTCCAGTAGCGGCCGGTATAGAAGCGATGGATGCCGCAAATGCCGATCAGGCCGAAGAACCAGAACAGATAAGCGACGGGGGTGGAACGCATCGAAGCGTTTCTCCGTGAACAAGCCACGCCGCAACATCCGGCGTCCCACAAAACATAGGGATGCCCCAGCGGAATTGCGAGATCGCCCGGCGCGAATCCTTGCCGCAAGACGTCTTCCGTTTTTCTCCCTCTCCCCGTCGGGGAGAGGGTTGGGGTGAGGGGTCTTTCGCGACATCCAACGGTGTACCCCCTCACCGACCCGCTTCGCGGGCCACCTCTCCCCCACGGGGAGAGGAAAGCGGCGGCGATTGCTCAAAACTCGATGCCCTTCTGCGCCTTCACCCCGGCCTTGAAGTGGTGCTTCACCAGGCTCATCTCGGTGACGAGATCGGCCGCCTCGATCAGCGCCGGCTTGGCGTTGCGGCCGGTGATGACGACGTGGAGCCCGGCGCGGCGGGCGGCCAGCGCCGCCAGCACCTCGTCGAGCGGCAGATAGTCGTAGCGCAGCGCGATGTTGAGTTCGTCGAGGATGACGAGGCCGATGCTCTCGTCCGCCATCAGCTCGCGCGCCTTGTTCCAGGCCCGGCGGGCGCTGGCGATGTCGCGGGCGAGGTCCTGCGTCTCCCAGGTGAAGCCCTCGCCCATGGAGTGCCATGCGACGCGCGGGCCGAAGCTCTCCAGCGCGTCGCGCTCGGCCGAGTGCCAGGCGCCCTTGATGAACTGCACCACGCCGACGCGGCCTCCGTGACCGAGCGTGCGCAAGGCAAGGCCGAAGGCGGCGGTCGACTTGCCCTTGCCGGCGCCGGTGTGGACGATCAGCAGGCCCTTTTCGACCGTCTTTTCCGCGACTTCCGCGTCCTGCACCGCCTTGCGCTTTTCCATCTTGGCGCGATGGCGCGCGGCATCTTCCTCGGAGATTCCCGTCATCCCTTAACCCTCATCGGCAGGCCGGCGACCATGAAGATCACGGTGTCGGCGCGGGCGGCGACCCGCTGATTCAGCCGGCCCTGCGCGTCGCGGAAGCGGCGGGCCAGCGCATTGTCCGGCACGATGCCGAGCCCGGTCTCGTTGGAGACCACGACGACCGGCCCGTCATGGGCTTTGAGCGCCTCCACCAGCGCGGCGCTCTCGGCGGCGAGATCGGCCTCGGCGAGCAGGCGGTTGGTCAGCCAGAGGGTGAGGCAGTCGACCAGTACGGCGCGGCCGGCGGGCAGCGCGCGGAGCGCGGCGGCAAGCTCATGCGGCACGTCGAGCGTCACCCAGCCCGTGCCGCGCCGCGAGCGGTGAAGCGCGATGCGCTCCACCATCTCGTCGTCATAGGCCTCGCCCGTGGCGAGATAGGTCCAGGGCGGCGGCAGAGCTTCGACAAGCTCCTCGGCGTGCCGGCTCTTGCCGGAGCGGGCACCGCCGAGGACGAAGGTCAGGCCCATGCCGGCGCTCAGGCGGCCGTACCGGCAATGCGCGGGCGCAGCCAGCCGGCGAGACCGCCGAGCAGCGCCCAGAACACGAAGCTCGTCATCACGCTCGCCACGATGAAGCTGTGGTGCAGCGATGCCGGGATCGGGCTCTCATGGCTGTCGGGCTGCGGCGCGCCGATGACATGCGGCGCGACGATCAGCGCGACACCCAGCACGGCGAGCAGCGGCGAGCGGCCGAAGGCGATGAGCGCGAGGCCGCCGGCGGTCGCCGCCACCGTGCCGATCCACCAGAGCTGCCTGGTCGCGAGATCGGCGGCGGGCATGGCCGGCAGTTCCGGCGGCAGGCCGAGGCCGGGCGCGAGGGTGAAGGCGGCAAAGCCCGCCAGACCCCAGAGCACGCCCTGGTGCCAGTTCTTCAGCCCGCCGGCGAGTTCGCTCGCCGCCACCAGCAAGAGGCCGAAGCCGAAGCCGGTGAGCACGGTGAAGATCACGGTGAGGCCGTTGCGCTCGATCCCGTCGGAGGGGCCCCATTCGTCGCCGTCATGGGCATGCTCGTGCGCGGCGGTGCCGGGCGCATGCTCATGCGTCGCGGCTTCGGTGGGAGCCGCCTCGCCACCGGCGCTTTCGAAGGTCTCCGCCTGGAGGATCAGCGGGACGGTGGCATAGAGGTGGATGGCGGAGCCGACCACGCCGGTGCCGATGCCGGCCAGCGCGGCGACGAACAGAATCGTCCTGAAAAGCGACATGATGCGCGTTCCCTCACCGTCAGTGGCAGGGGAAGGCGTTGGCGTGCCGGACGTCGTGCGTCGCATTGTGCACGGCGCTGATGTGGGAGAAGCCCACGCCGCCGAGCACGAACACGCCGAGCAGCGCGGCGAAGGTGATCTGGACGGCGCGCGAGGCGGCGGATTCGGTCGAGGCAGCCGCGGTCCGGCCGTGAGGGATGTTCATGACAGCTCCTTTGACCCTCCACCCGAGGGTCGTTGCGGTTTTGTCGACGGCCGGTCTCCTGGCTCGCGGGTCTCGGCCCGTCTCCGCCTTCCCGGCGCGAACGCCAGTGGCTGATGGAGGAGGGCTCGCCGCTTACAGTTGCGGGGGCAGCCGCGGAATCGGCGTCCACCTTTTCAAGGTTTCCGCCCCACCGCGTTCCCGTCTTACGTCCCGTGCGCATCACGGGAACCGACGACATCGGGCGACTATAGCGGTCAAATGCCATGCCGCAATGGCGATGAGGGGTGTCCGGTTTGACATTCACACCCCGCGCTCCTTTAGTGGCCGGGATCGACGGTTTCCTCCTTCCGGGGAGGGACGAAGAGGGAATGCGGTGCCGGGTGCTTCATGCGCCCTATTCCGCGGCTGCCCCCGCAACTGTAAGCGGCGAGCCCACGCCATAAGCCACTGGAGGACACTCCGGGAAGGCGGCGACGAGGGCCAGGACCCGCGAGCCAGGAGACCTGCCGTCGATCCGGTCGCGTTTGCCGGCGGGGTGCCCGGCGAGCGGGTAGAGCCGTTGGGGTCCATCCCCCGGCTTCGCGCGGAGACCCCTCCGCGACCGGCGCATCCCGTGAACCTCTTGGGCTTTCGTGGAGACGCCGCATGACCGCCGCCGCAACCAGCGCCACTTCGAGCAACCTCTCGCGGGTGCCATGCACCATCGTCACCGGCTTCCTCGGCTCGGGCAAGACGACGCTGATCCGCCACGTGCTGGAGAATGTGACGGGCAAGCGCCTTGCCGTGATCGTCAACGAGTTCGGCGATGTCGGCATCGACGGCGAAATCCTGAAGGGGTGCGGCATCGACACCTGCCCGGAGGAGAACATCGTCGAACTGGCCAATGGCTGCATCTGCTGCACCGTCGCCGACGATTTCGTGCCCGCGCTCGACGCCATCCTCTCGCGCGTGCCGAGGGTCGACCACATCCTGATCGAGACCTCCGGCCTCGCGCTGCCCAAGCCGCTGGTGCAGGCCTTCCAATGGCCGGCGATCCGCAGCCGGGTCACGGTGGACGGGGTGGTCGCGGTGGTGGATGGCGAGGCGCTGGCTTCCGGCCGCGTGGCGCATGACCACGACGCGTTGGACGAGCAGCGCTCCGCCGACGCCTCGCTCGACCATGACGACCCGATCGAGGAAGTGTTCGACGACCAGATCGCCTGCGCCGACCTCGTCATCCTCACCAAGGGCGACCTCATCGACACGGAAGGGGCCGTGCGCGCCCGCGCCGCGCTCGATGCCGAGCTGCCGAGGGGCGTGCAGGTGGTGAGCGTCACCGGCGGGCGGATCGACCCCGCCATCCTGATGGGCCTCGGCGTCGGCACCGAGGACGACATCGAGAACCGCAAGACCCATCATGACGACGAGCTGGACCACGACCATGACGACTTCGACAGCTTCGTGGTGGACGTGCCGGAGATCGCCAATCCCGCCGTGCTGGCCGCCCGTGTCGCCCGCGCCGCCGAGGAGGCGGACGTGCTGCGGGTGAAGGGCTTCCTGTCCGTCGCGGGCAAGCCGATGCGCCTGCTGGTGCAGGCGGTCGGCCCGCGCGTCGACCATCATTATGAGCGCCCGTGGGGCGACGCGCCGCGCGCCGGCAAGCTGGTCGCCATCGGGCTCAAGGGGCTCGACCGGGCGAAGGTGGAGGCGATCCTCGCCGGCGAGGCAGTGGCGGCATGAGGGCGCCTGCCACACGACACAACGTCATCCTGAGGTGCCCGGACGTCGTCCGGGCCTCGAAGGATGGTCGTCACGGCGCGTGGCTCCACCATCCTTCGAGGCTCGCTTCGCTCGCACCTCAGGATGACGGTGCACATAAAGGCGGCTAGGCACCCATGCATATCCTCACCACCACCTCCACCAGCCTCGACGATCTCGTCGAGCCGGTCGACCTCGGCCAGACGCCGGGCGAGGTGGTGGTGCTGTCCTTCACCGACAGCGACCTCGGCGCGCTCGCCGGGGCGCAGCAGGCCGAGACAGGTCTGCCGAGCCTGCGCCTCGCAAACTTACGCGATCTGCGGCACCCGATGTCGGTGGACCTGTGGATCGACAGTGTCGCAGTGCATGCCCGCATCGTGGTGGTGCGGCTGCTCGGCGGGCTGGAGTGGTGGCGCTACGGCGTCGAGCGGCTGGGCGCCGAGGCCCGCGCGCGCGGCATCAAACTCGCCGTGCTGCCGGGCGAGGATCGCGACGATCCCCGGCTGGCGGAGGCTTCCACCCTGCCGGCTTTGGAACTGGAGGCGCTGCTCGGCTATTTCCGCGCCGGTGGCCCGGCCAATATGCGCGCCCTGCTGCGCCGCCTGGCGGGACATGCCGGGCGTGAGATCGATGCGCCCGCGCCGCAGCCCGTGCCGCTGGCGGGATTTTATCCGTGGGACGGTGCTTCCCCCTCACCCAACCCTCTCCCCGTGGGGGAGAGGGCTTTGACAGTCGCGCGACCTGCTCCCTCTCCCCGCGGGGGAGAGGGGCGGGGTGAGGGGTCTTCGCCGTCGCGGAGCCGTGAGACCGCCCCCGCCATCCCCATCATCTTCTACCGCTCCATGTGGCTGGCCGGCGACACCGCGCCGGTCGACGCGCTCTGCGCCTCGCTGGCCGCGCGCGGGCTGGCGCCAAAACCGATCTTCGTCGCCTCGCTGCGCGAGCCGGCCTCTATCGCCTTCCTGAAGGACGCGCTGGCCGAATGCGACCCCGCCGCCATCCTCACGCTGACCGCGTTCGCTGCCGCCGATCGGGGCGAGGAGACCGTGCTCGACGCCTGTGGCGTGCCGGCGCTTCAGGCCATTGTTGCCACGACGAAGCGCGAGGCGTGGGCCGAGGGCGCGCGCGGGCTGACCAGCGCCGACCTTGCCATGCATGTCGTGCTGCCCGAGCTCGACGGGCGCGTGCTGGCCGGCGCGCTCTCCTTCAAGGCGCCGCTGGAGACGCCTGCCGTGCCCGGCTTCACCGCGCTGGTGAACCGGCCGGAGCCGGACCGCATCGAGCAGGTCGCCGACCGCGTGGTGGCGCTGGTCCGTTTGCAGCGCACGCCGCGTGCAGAACGCCGGGTGACGGTGCTGATGCCGGAATATGCCGGCGCGCCGGGCCGCACCGGCTGGGCGGTCGGCCTCGACGTGCCGGCCAGCGTGCGGGCGCTGCTGGAAGACCTGCGCACGGCGGGCTATCGGGTGGAGGACGTGCCCGGGGATGAGCGGGGGCTGCTGGAACGGCTTACACCCAACGAACACCGTCATTCTGAGGTGCCCGGCGTTAGCCGGGCCTCGAAGGATGTTCGCCTCGTGCGCCCGGATGAGCATCCTTCGAGGCTCGCTCCGCTCGCACCTCAGGATGACGGCGCTCTTGATTTGGCCGACTATCGCGCCCATCTCGCCACGCTGCCCGCTGGCGCCGTCGCCGCCATCCATGCCGCCTGGGGCGCGCCGGAGGATGATCCCGATCTCGCGGATGGCGCCTTCCGCTTCCGGGCGCGCGCCTTTGGAAACGTCACGGTCGCCATCGCACCAGATCGCGGCTCGCATGCCGATCGGCGGGCGCAGTATCACGACCCCGCGCTGCCGCCGCGCCACGCGCTTCTCGCCTTCGGTCTCTGGCTGCAACGCAGCGCCGACGCGCTGGTGCATATGGGCGCGCATGGCACGCTGGAATGGCTGCCGGGCAAGCATGTGGCGCTGACCAAAGCCTGCTTTCCCGAGCTGGCGCTGGGCAGCCTGCCGGTCGCCTACCCCTTTATCGTCTCCAATCCCGGCGAGGCGGCGCAGGCCAAGCGGCGCATCGCCGCCGTCACGCTCGGCCATCTGCCGCCGCCGACCGCCGAGGCCGGGCTTGCCGATGAGGGGGCGGAGCTGGAGCGGCTGGTGGATGAGTATGCGCAGGCCGACGGGCTCGACCGCCGGCGGCGCGAACTTCTGGCGCGGCTCATCGTCGAGGAGGCGAGCCGTACCGGCTTCGCCAGGGATGCGGGCCTGTCTCCTGATGCTGCGCCGGACGAGGCGTTGAAGCAGATCGACGCCTTTCTCTGCGACATCAAGGAGATGCGGCTCAAGGACGGCTTCCACGTCTATGGCCGGGGCGCCTGTGGCGAGGCCGAGCGCGACGGGCTGCTCGCCGCGCTGGACGGAAGGCGCGTCGCCGCAGGGCCTGCCGGCGCGCCGGGGCGCGGGCGCACCGATGTGATGCCGACCGGGCGCAACCTGTTCGCCGCCGATCCGCGTAGCCTGCCGACGCAAACCGCTGTGGATCTCGGGCGGCTGGCCGCCGATGAAGTCTTGCGCGCTTATGCGCAGGCACATGGCGACTGGCCGCGTTCGCTGGTGCTGGACCTGTGGGGCAGCGCGACGCTGCGCACCGGCGGCGAGGAGATCGCGCAGGGGCTGGCGCTGATCGGTGCCCGGCCGACCTGGGACCCGGCGACCGGCCGCGTGACCGGCATCGAGGTGCTGCCGACCGCTCTGCTCGGGCGCCCGCGCGTCGATGTCACCTTTCGCATTTCCGGCCTGTTCCGCGACCTGTTCCCGGCGCAGATCGCCCTCATCGACGCCGCCCTGCGCGCGGTGGCGCGGCGCGACGAGGAACCGGACGAGAATCCGTTGAAGCTGGCCGGCGAGGGTGCCCCGCGCATCTTCGGCACCGCGCCGGGCGCCTATGGTGCCGGGCTGGAAGCGGGCGAGATCGAACGCGAGGCGCTCGGCGCGGCCTATCTCGCCAGCGCCTCGCATGCCTATGGCGGGGTGGAGGGCGAAGCCTTCGCCGTGGGCGCGGCCTTCACCGACCGGGTGGCGGCGGCGGACCTCCTGGTGCATGGCGGCGACGATCCCGGCCGCGACCTGCTGGAAGGCGATGCCGACCTCGCCTTCATCGGCGGCTTTGCGGCGGCGGCCGAACGGCTCGGCCGCGCGCCGGACCTCATCGTGCTCGACACCACCGATCCGGCGCGGCCGACCGCGCGCCCGCTCGATCAAGCGATCGCCCGCATCGTGCGCGGGCGGACCAGCCCGCGCTACATCGCCGGCCTGCTGCGCCACGGGCCGCGCGGCGCGGCGGAAATCGCCGAGACCGTCGACCGGCTGATCGGCTTCGCTGAAGCGACGCGCGCCGTGCCGGGCCATCTGATCGACGCGCTGCATGGCGCTTATGTCGGTGACGAGCGGGTGCGCGCTTTCCTGACCGAAGCCTCGCCCGAGGCGGCGCGCTTCATCGCCGCGCGGTTCGAGGGCGCGCGGGAGAGGGGGCTCTGGCACCCCCGCCGCAATGATGTCGGTGCCGGGCTCGCGGTCTTGGCGGGGGAGGCGGCCGAATGAACACCACAGCCTCGATGCGGCGCGGCGCCTGCCCCTCGCTGCCGCAGCCAATGCAGACCGGCGACGGGCTGCTGGCGCGTCTCCAGCCGCTGGAGCCGCTGACGCTGGATCAGCTGGCCGGGCTGGCGCGTCTGGCGCGCGACCTCGGCAACGGCATTGTCGAGGTGACGGCGCGCGGCAAGCTGCAACTGCGCGGCCTCAACCCGGTAAGCGCGGCGCGCCTGCCGGAGGCGGTGGATGCGCTGGGCATCGCGGTGCCGCAGGGCTTTCCCGCCGAGGCGAGCGCGCTGGCCGGGCTCGACCCTGCGGAACGTCTCGACCCGCGCCCGCTGGCCCGCGCCATTTCCGAAGCGGCGGCCCCTTTAGTGTCCGCTCTGGCGCCGAAGACCTCTGTCGTGGTCGATGGCGGCGGTACGCTGCATCTCGATGGGCTGAAGGCCGATGTCGGCGTGACGGCCGTCTCGGGCGACCGCTGCCTTGTATCGCTCGCCGGCGTGCCGGCGGGGGAGATCGCGCGCGAGCATGTCGCCGGCATCGTCCTTGCCCTGCTGCAACGCCTTGCGGCGGCGGGCGCGACGGCGCGGATGGCCGATCTGGTGGCGGCGCACGGCGTCCTGGCGCTGGCGCGGGCGGCCGGCCTGTCGCCGACTGAGCCGCCCGCGCCGCGTTCTGACGCCGAGCCGGTGGGCATCCATGAATTGCGGGACGGCAGCGTCGCGCTCGGCCTCGGGCTGGCCTATGGGCAGGTCGACGCCGAGGCTTTGCAGGCCCTCGTCGAGGCGGCGCGAAAGGCGGGTGCCCGGCACATCGAGCCGGCCGCCGGGCGGGCGCTGCTGGTGGTCGGGTTGTCGCGCGAGGCGGCCGAACGGTTGCGCGCGCAGGCTGTGACGCTCGGCTTCATCGCCGATCCTGCCGATCCGCGCCGCCGCATCTTCGCCTGCGCCGGCAAGCCGGCCTGCGGCTCCGCGCGCATCGCGACGCACAGGCTCGCCAACGTCCTCGCGCCGGTTCTGCGGGGCGAGCAGGTTCACATTTCCGGCTGCCCCAAAGGCTGCGCGCATCCGGCAAGGGCGGCCCTGACCATCGTGGGACTGGACGAGGGGGCGGGTCTCGTGGTCGAAGGCACCGCGCGCGACGTCCCGTTGCGGATCGTGCCCGAGGCACGGCTTGCCGGGGCGGCGCGGGAATTTCTTGAGAAGGGCGAAATCTGAGTGTCCACCCCGTTCGATTACGTGCGCGACGGCGATGCCATCTATGAGCGCTCCTTCGCCATCATCCGCGAGGAAGCCGAGCTCGGCCGCTTCTCAGGCGAGGAGGCGGATGTGGCGGTGCGTATGATCCATGCCTGCGGGCTGGTCGAGGCCGCCTTCGCCATCGATTTCGCGCCCGATCTGGTGCGCGCCGCGCGCAGCGCCTTGCAGGCCGGCGCGCCGATCCTGTGCGATGCGCAGATGGTGGCGCATGGCGTGACCCGCGCCCGCCTGCCGGCGCAGAACGAGGTGGTCTGCACGCTGCGCGATCCCGCCGTTCCCGGCCTTGCCGAAAGGCTCGGCACCACGCGCTCGGCCGCCGCGCTGGAGCTGTGGCGCGACAGGATGGAAGGCGCCGTCATCGCCATCGGCAATGCGCCGACCGCGCTGTTCCGCCTCCTCGAAATGCTCGATGCCGGCGCGCCGCGCCCCGCCGCCATTCTCGGCATTCCCGTCGGCTTCGTCGGCGCGGCCGAATCCAAGGATGCGCTGGCCGGCGGCGATCACGGCGTGCCGTGGCTGGTGGTGCGTGGCCGGTTGGGGGGCAGCGCCATGACGGCGGCGGCGGTCAACGCGCTGGCGAGGCCGGGTCTATGACGGGCCGCTTGATTGGAGTCGGCGTTGGGCCGGGCGATCCGGAACTGATGACGCTGAAGGCGGTGCGCGCGTTGCAGGGCGCCGATGTCGTCGCCTATTTCGCCAAGCTCGGCAATGGCAGCCATGCCCGCGCCATCGCCCACCCGCATTTCCGCGAGGGCGCGGTGGAGCTGCCGCTCGGCTATCCCGTGACCACCGAGATGCCCAAGGACGAGGCGCCCTACAAGGCTGCCATCACCGGCTTCTACGATGCCTCGGCGCAGGCGGTGGCGGCGCATCTCGATGCGGGCCGGACGGTGGCGGTGCTGTCCGAGGGCGACCCGCTGTTCTATGGCTCCTATATGCACCTGCATGTGCGCCTCGCGGATCGCTACAGCACCGATGTCATTCCCGGCGTCACCGGCATGTCCGGGTGCTGGTCGCAGGCCGGCACCCCCATCGCCCAGGGCGACGATGTGCTGAGCGTGCTGCCGGGTACGCTGTCCGAGGGCGAACTGGTGCGCCGGCTTTCCGGCGCGGATGCGGCGGTGATCATGAAGGTCGGCCGCAACTTGCCGAAGATCCGCCGGGCGCTCGGTGCCGTCGGCAAGCTGGAACGCGCGCTCTATGTTGAGCGCGGCACGATGAAGGATGGCCATTGCACGCGGCTGGCGGCGCGGGACGAGAGCCCGGCGCCCTATTTCGCCATCGTGCTGGTGCCGGGATGGGAGGCGCGCGGATGAGCGGCGGCAAGAGCGGAAAACTCACCGTGGTCGGTCTCGGGCCGGGCGAGGCGCGCTTCCTCACGCCGGAGGCGAGCGCGGCGCTGAACGAGGCCGAGGCGCTCTACGGCTATGAGCCCTATCTCGACCGGGTGCCCGCGCGGGCCGGCCAGACGCGGCACGCCTCCGACAATCGCGAGGAACTGGCGCGGGCCGGGGCGGCGCTGGCCCATGCGGCGGGCGGCGCTCAGGTGGCCATGGTGTCGGGCGGCGATCCCGGCGTGTTCGCCATGGCGGCGGCGGTGATCGAGGCGATCGAGACCGGGCCGGAGGAGTGGCGCGCGCTGGAGCTCGTTGTCGTGCCGGGCATCACCGCCATGCTGGCGGTGGCGGCGCGATGCGGCGCGCCGCTGGGGCATGATTTCTGCGCCATCTCGCTGTCCGACAACCTCAAGCCCTGGGAGCTGATCGAGAAGCGGCTGCGGCTCGCGGCGCAAGCCGGTTTTGCCATGGCGTTCTACAATCCGGTGTCGAAAGCCCGCCCGCACCAGCTGGAGACGGCGTTCGACATTCTGCGCGAGGAACTGCCGGGCAGCGTGCCGGTGATCTTCGGCCGCGCGGTGGGCCGGCCGGACGAGCGGCTGCGGCTGGTGCCGCTCGCCAATGCGCACGGCCACATGGCCGACATGGCGACCTGCATCCTGGTCGGTTCGGTGGAGACGCGGATCGTCGAGCGGCCGGGCCTGCCCTCGCTGGTCTATACGCCGCGTCGGGCCGGGGATGTCTGATGCGGCAGGCGCTCCAGCCAGCCGAGCACCGCGCCGACGCTGCCGACGGTCTCGACCTGCGGGCGCTCTGGGCGGGCGACCATGATCACCTCGATGCCGAGCGCGCGGGCCGCAGCGATCTTGCCATAGGTCGCCGCGCCGCCGCTGTTCTTCGACAGCACGGCGTCGATGTCGTTGCCGGTCAGCAAAGCGTGCTCGTCGGCCGGGCTGAACGGGCCGCGCGCCTCGATATAGCGGGCATGGGGGACAGTGAGCCGGGGTTCCACCGGATCGATGCTGCGCACGAGGTAATGGTGCTGCGGCGCCGCCTCCACCGCATGGACCTCGTTGCGGCCGAGCGCCACCAGCACGCGGCGCGGGCTCTCGCCGAGCGCGGCGACGGCCTCGGGAATGTCGGCCGCCTCGGTCCAGATGTCGCCGGCCTGCCGCTCCCAGGCGGGGCGGAGCAGGGCCACCAGCGGCACGTCGGCCAGCCGGGCAGCCTCGGCTGCATTGCGCGAGATGTTGGCGGCGAAGGGATGGGTGGCGTCGACCAGCGCGTCGATCCGTTCGGCGCGCAGATGCGTGGCCAGCCCCTCGGCACCGCCGAAGCCGCCGGAGCGGGTAGCGACGCCCGCGTCGAGCGGGTTGCGCGTGCGGCCGGCAAGCGACAGGCTGACCGTGAGGCCCCCGTGGGCGGCCAGCGCGGCGCTAAGCTCGCGAGCCTCGCTGGTGCCGCCCAATATGAGGACGCGGGGCGGTCGGTCGTGGGAAGGCGGGTTCATGACGCAGGCTGAATCCATCGCGCCGGAATCCATGGCGGGCACGCGGCGCGACGATGCGCCGGAGGGACGCTGGTTGTCCATCGTCGGCATCGGCGAGGACGGTCTCGACGGACTGTCGCCCGCCGCGCGGAACGCCATCGAGGCGGCGGAGATCGTGTTCGGCGGGGCTCGACATCTCGCGCTGGCGGGCGCGGCGGTGAAGGGACAGGCGGAGCCGTGGCCGAGCCCGTTCGAGCGCGGCATCGATATGGTGCTGGCGGTGTGCGGGCGTAATGTCTGCGTGCTCGCCTCGGGCGATCCGTTCCTCTACGGCGTCGGCGCCACGCTGGCCGGCCATGTACCCGCCGGCGAGATGCGGGCCTTTCCGGCGCCGTCCTCGTTCAGCCTCGCGGCCCCGCGCCTCGGCTGGCCGCTGGCGGAGACGTCGTGCCTCACCGTGCATGGCCGTTCGCTGGATCTGATCCGCGCGCATCTGCATCCCGGGAGGCGCCTCATGGTGCTGACCTCCGACGGTGCGGGCCCCGGCGAGATCGCGCGGCTGCTGGCCGCAAGCGGCTTCGGCGGTTCGGTGCTGCATGTCTGCGAGGCGCTGGGCGGGCCGCGCGAGCGGGTGCGCTCCGCGGTGGCCGAGGCGTTCGACCTTGGCGATATTGACCCGCTCAACTTGGTGGGCATCGAGGTGAATGCCGGGGAGGGCGCGCGCATCCTCGCGCGTGCGCCGGGCCTGCCGGACGAGCTCTATGAGAATGACGGCCAGCTCACCAAGCGCGAGATCCGCGCGGTGACGCTCTCCGCGCTGGCGCCGCGCCGGGGCGAATTGCTGTGGGACATCGGCGCCGGGGCAGGTTCTGTCGCCGTCGAGTGGATGCTGGCCGATCCCTCGCTCCACGCCATCGCCATCGAGGAGCGGGCCGAACGCGCGGCCCGCATCCGCCGCAACGCGCAGGCGCTTGGCGTGCCCGGGCTTCAGGTGGTGGAGGGCCGGGCACCCGAGGCGCTGGCCGGTCTGCCCACGCCTGAGGCCATCTTCCTCGGCGGCGGGGCGAGCGAGGACGGCGTGCTGCCGGCGGCGTGTGAGGCCTTGCGGGTTGGCGGGCGGCTGGTGGTGAATGCGGTGACGCTGGAGACCGAGGCGCTGCTGATCGGCCAACACGCCCTGCGCGGCGGCGAGCTGATCCGCGTTTCGGTGGCCCGCGCCGCGCCGGTCGGCGGGCTTACCGGCTGGCGCCCCGCCATGCCGGTGACGCAATGGAGCTGGGTGAAACCATGATCGTGGCCGGCGTCGGCAGCCGTCGCGGCGTGACGGCGGAAGAGGTCTGCGCCGCCGTGCGCGGGGCTCTCGCGCGTCACGATGTGAAGCTGTGCGACATCTCGCTGATGGCGACGCCGGCGATGAAGGGCGGCGAGGCCGGCATCATGAAGGCGGCGCTCGATCTCGGGCTCCTGCTGGTCATGGTGCCGCAGACCCAGCTGGAAGCCGCCGGGGCGCGCACGCTCACTTATTCCGAGCGCGTGGTGGCGCTGACCGGCGTGCCCTCGGTGGCGGAAGCCTCGGCGCTGGCGGCGGCGGGGCGGCGCTCGACGCTGATCGGCCCGCGCTTCGTGCTGGGGCCGGTGACCTGCGCGCTCGCGCGGGAGGCGGAGAAGGAAGCCTCATGACAGTGCATTTCATCGGCGCCGGGCCGGGCGCGGCGGATCTGATGACGCTGCGCGGGCGCGACCTCATCGGCCGTTGTCCCGTCTGTCTCTATGCCGGCTCCATCGTGCCGCCGGAGGTGCTCGGCTGGTGCCCGCCGGGCGCGCGCATCGTCGATACCGCGCCGCTGTCGCTCGACGAGATCGAGGCGGAATACCTCGCCGCCAATGCGGCCGGGCTCGACGTGGCGCGGCTGCATTCGGGCGACCTGTCGATCTATTCGGCGGTGGCCGAACAGGTCCGCCGGCTGGAGCGGGCCGGCATCGCCTATACGCTCACCCCCGGCGTGCCGGCCTTCGCCGCCGCGAGCGCCGTGCTGGGGCGCGAGCTTACCGTGCCGGGCGTGGCGCAGAGCGTCGTCATCACCCGCGTCTCCGGCCGTGCCTCCGCCATGCCGGAGGGCGAGAACCTCCGCGCCTTCGGGGCGACGGGGGCGACGCTCGCCGTCCATCTCGCCATCCATGCGCTGGACGAGGTGGTGGCGGAGCTGACTCCGTTCTATGGCGCGGAATGCCCGGTGGCGGTGGTGGTCGAGGCGACGCGACCCTCCGAGCGGGTCATTGCCGGCACGCTCGGCGACATCGCGGCGCGGGTCGCGGCCGAGCCGGTGGAGCGCATGGCGCTGATCATGGTCGGCCGGGCACTGGCGGCAGAGGGCTTTCGCGAGAGCGCGCTGTACGATGCCGGCTACCAGCGCCGTTTCCGGGGGCGGGAATGACCGCGCGCGGCTTCATCATCGCCGCACCCCGCTCGGGTTCGGGCAAGACCACGGTGACGCTCGGCGTGGTGGCCGCGCTGGCCCGGCGCGGCATCGCGGTGCGGGCGGTGAAATCCGGGCCGGACTATATCGACCCCGCCTTCCACGCGGCGGCCACCGGCCAGCCGGGTCTCAATCTCGACAGCTTCGCCATGCCCCCGGCGCTTATCGACGCGCTGGCGGGAGAGGCGGCGGCGCAAGCCGAGATCGTGGTCATCGAGGCCTCCATGGGCCTGTTCGACGGCATCATGGGCGAGCCGGGGCGCACTGGTGCGGCGGCGGACCTCGCCGGCCGGCTCGGCCTGCCGGTGGTGCTGGTGCTCGACATTTCCGGCCAGTCGCAATCGGCCGCCGCCGTGGTGCGCGGATTTGCGACGCATGACCCGGAGGTGCGCATTGCCGGGGTGATCCTCAACAAAGTGGCCAGCGAGCGCCACCGGGCGCAGGCCAGCGAGGCGATCGGCCGGCTGGGTATCCAGATATTGGGCAGTCTGCCGCGCGATGCGACGATGAGCCTGCCCGAGCGCCATCTCGGCCTGGTGCAGGCGCAGGAGCATGGCGGACTCGGCGAGCATCTGGCGCGGCTGGCCGGGCTGGCGCAGGCGCATGTCGATCTCGAAGCGCTGGTGGCGCTCGCCGCGCCGATCACCTGCAACGCCATAGACTTCCCGGCGCTTGCGCCCCCCGGCCAGCGCATCGCGCTGGCGCGCGACGTCGCCTTCTCCTTCGTCTACGAGCATCTCATCGCCGGCTGGCGACGGGCGGGAGCGGAGATCATGCCGTTCTCGCCGCTGGCGGACGAGGCGCCGGATGCAAGTTGCGATGCCTGCTGGCTGCCGGGCGGCTATCCCGAGCTGCATGGCGGCCGGCTTGCCGCAGTCTCCCGCTTCCTCGACGGCGTGCGCGATTTCGCGCAGACGCGCCCCGTGCATGGCGAATGCGGGGGCTTCATGGTGCTCGGCGCGGCGATCGAGGATGCGGAGGGCGTCTCCCATCCCATGCTCGGCTTGCTCGGGCATGCCACCAGCTTCGCCCGGCGAAAGCTCAATCTGGGCTATCGCCGCGCGGTGACGCTGGCCGCCTCGCCGCTCGGCCCGGTGGGGACAGGTCTGCGCGGGCATGAATTCCATTATGCCAGCGTCACATCTTCCGGCGACGATGCGCCGCTGGTCGCGCTGAGCGACGGGCAGGGTAAGGAAATAGGGCCGGCCGGCGCGCGTCGCGGGCATGTGTCGGGAACCTTCTTCCACGCCATCGCGCTTGAGTGATCGAGGGCGGGCACCCGCAACTGGAGTACGCCATGAACGGACGTGAGACATGAATATCCTTCGCCGTCTCATCATTCTTCTCGCCGGCCTCATCGGGGCGGCGGGCGTCGCCGCCGCGGCGGCGGGGGCGCATATGAACCCGGACCCGAACCTGACCACCGCCGCCTATTTCCTCATGCTCGGCGCGGCCGGTGCGACGGCGGCGGCCGGGCTCGGCGCCGCGCGGGGGCCGGGCTGGTCCTTCGCCGATCTCGGCGGGGCGGCGATCGTGCTCGGCGCGCTGCTGTTCGGCGGCACGCTGGCCGCGCGGGCGCTCTGGGAGGTCACGATTTTTCCTATGGCCGCCCCCACAGGCGGGACTATGCTCATTCTTGGATGGCTCGTGATCGGGCTCGCGGCCTTCGAACGTGGAAACCGCGCCGCCTGAGTTGGCCAAAAGGTTGCATGACGACAGACGGCCCCGCCGTCCGGTACGGCCGGGGGCGGAAAGCCGCAACGGGAGCAGGAGCTGCATGTCAGTCGAGGTTGAAGAGAAGATGCTGGACAAGCCGGAAGCCGCCGCCCGCTCCGCCGCTGCCGCGGCAGGGGATGACGTTGCGAAGTTCCGCGCGGCAGTGATCTCCAAGCTCACTTACGCCGTGGGCAAGAATCCGGCTGCCGCGAGCGACCGCGACTGGTTTCTCGCCACCGCCTTCGCCACGCGCGACCGCATCGTCGACCGCTGGATCACCTCGACCCGGCAGACCTATTCGGAAGGGCGCAAGCGGGTCTATTACCTCTCGCTCGAATTCCTCATCGGCCGCCTGCTGTTCGACGCGCTGACCAATATCGAGATGCTGGAGACGGCGCGCTCGGCGCTGGGCGATCTCGGCGTCGATCTTGACCGGCTGCGGCAAGTGGAGCCGGACGCGGCGCTCGGCAATGGCGGCCTCGGTCGTCTTGCCGCCTGCTTCATGGACAGCATGGCGACGCTGTCCATCGCCGCCTATGGCTACGGCATCCGCTACGATCACGGCCTGTTCCGGCAGGTGATCAAGAATGGCTGGCAGCAGGAATATCCCGAGGACTGGCTGTCCTTCGGCAATCCCTGGGAATTCGAGCGTCCCGAGGTCTATTACGATGTCGGCTTCGGTGGTTCGGTCGAGGCGGTGGCGGTTGGCGGCGACCGCAAGAAGCAGGTCTGGCACCCGGCCGAGACGGTCGAGGCGGTGGCCTATGACACGCCCATCGTCGGCTGGCGCGGCCGGCATGTGAACACGCTGCGCCTGTGGTCGGCGCGCGCGGCCGATCCGCTGCGGCTCGACGCCTTCAACCAGGGCGACCATGTCGGCGCGCTGGTGAACCAGGTGAAGGCCGAGGCGATTTCCAAGGTGCTCTACCCCTCAGACGCAACCCCTGCGGGCCAGGAACTGCGCCTGCGGCAGGAATATTTCTTCACCGCCGCCTCGCTGCGCGACCTGATCCGCCGCCACATCGACAGCTTCGGCGACATCCGCTCGCTGCCGGACAAGGTGGCGATCCAGATGAACGACACGCATCCCTCGATCGCGGTCGCCGAGCTGATGCGCACGCTGATCGACGAGAACGACATCGAGTGGGACGAGGCGTTCGACATCACCGTCCGCACCATCTCCTACACCAACCACACGCTGCTGCCGGAAGCGCTGGAGACGTGGCCGGTGCCGCTGATGGAGCGCGTGCTGCCGCGCCACATGCAGATCATCTACCAGCTCAACGCCAAGCATCTGGAGAAGGTGCGCACCGAGTTCCCCGGCGATGACGCGCTGCTTTCCTCGGTCTCGCTGATCCAGGAGGATCACGGCCGGCGCGTGCGCATGGGCAATCTCGCCTTCCTCGGCTCGCACTCGATCAACGGCGTCGCCGCGCTGCACAGCGAACTGATGAAGACCACGGTCTTCAAGGATTTCTACCGGCTGTTCCCCGACCGGATGAACAACAAGACCAACGGCATCACCTTCCGCCGCTGGCTCTACCAGTCCAATCCGGGGCTCACCAACCTTCTCGTCGATCTCTGCGGCCCGGCCGTGCTCGACGATCCGGGCGAATTGAAGAAGCTGCTGGCGGTGGCGGGGGATTCCTCGGTGCACGACCGGCTGGCGGCGGTGCGCCGGCAGAACAAGGTGGCGCTGGCCCGCATCATCCGCGACCGGCTCGACATCAAGGTCAATCCCGGCGCTTTGTTCGACGTGCAGATCAAGCGCATCCACGAATATAAGCGCCAGCTGCTCAACGTGCTGGAGACGATCGCGCTCTATGATTCCATGCGCGCCAACCCGGCGAAGAACTGGGCGCCGCGGGTGAAGATCTTCTCCGGCAAGGCGGCGGCGAGCTATCACATGGCGAAGCTGATCATAAAGCTCGCCAACGACGTCGCCCGCGTGGTGAACGACGATCCCACGGTCAAGGACCTGCTGAAGATCGTGTTCCTGCCGAACTACAATGTGAGCCTGGCCGAATCCATCATCCCGGCGGCGGACCTCTCCGAGCAGATCTCCACCGCCGGCATGGAAGCCTCCGGCACCGGCAACATGAAGATGGCGCTCAACGGCGCGCTCACCATCGGCACGCTCGACGGCGCCAATGTTGAGATCAAGGAGCATGTCGGCGACGACAACATCTTCATCTTCGGCCTGACCGCCGAGGAAGTGGAGGAGCGCCGCCGCGTCGGCATCGACGAATATGGCGCGATCCAGAAGTCGCCGCATCTCGGCGAGGTGCTGGACGCGGTGGAATCCGGCGTGTTCTCGCCGGACGAGCCCGACCGCTTCAAGCCGCTGGTCGACGCCCTGCGCCACCACGACTACTTCCTGGTGACGTCGGACTTCGACGCCTATTGGGACGCCCAGCGCAAGGTGGACGAGCGCTGGCACGACCGTTCGGCCTGGTGGACCTCCAGCGCCATCAATACCGCCAATATGGGCTGGTTCTCCTCCGACCGGACGATCACCGAATACGCCACCGACATCTGGAACGTGCCCGCGCGCCCGGTGCGCGGGTGAGGCGGGAGGCCCGGCTATGTGCCGGGCCGCTCTCCCGGACTTTCATCCCCAGACGCACAAATGACGGTAAGTGATTACGAGTTGTGGACTTTGGTTCGGCGGTAGAGGAACCTTCTCGGCGCACCGGTCTTGATCTGGCTGACTCGGTGCGTGGGAGACAGAAGCATATGTACGCGTGGCAGGCGCCCGATCCCGAGGTCGACGCACTCGTCGGGGGCCATCACGCTGATCCCTTCGCGCTGCTCGGCCCGCATGAGGCGTCGGAAGGGCTGGTCATCCGGGCTTTCGTTCCCTACGCCGCCTCGCTTGAAGCGGTGGAGGCCGACGGCACGGTCATTGCCGAGCTGGCACGTCGCCACGAGACCGGCCTCTTCGAGGGGCTGGTCCCCGGACGCCCTGCCTGGGCGCGCTACCGGCTGAGGGCGCGCAACGCCGGCGGCGAATGGACGCTCGACGATCCCTATTCCTTCGGGCCGGTGCTCGGTCCCATGGACGACTATTTGCTCGTCGAGGGCACGCACAAGGCGCTCTATGAGCGGCTGGGCGCGCACCCTTGCGTGCATGAGGGCGTGGAGGGCGTGCGCTTCGCCGTCTGGGCGCCGAATGCGTCTCGCGTCTCCGTGGTCGGTGACTTCAACCAGTGGGACGGACGCCGCCACCAGATGCGCAAGCGCGTCGACAGCGGGCTGTGGGAGATTTTCGCGCCGGGCGTTGGTGAGGGCACGATCTACAAATACGAGATCGTCGCCGCCGATGGGCGGCTGCTGCCGCTGAAGGCCGATCCGTTCGGCTTCCGCGGCGAGTTCCGGCCGGCGACGGGCTCGATCGTGGCGCGCACCGACAATTTTGAATGGCACGACGAGGCGCATATCGCCGCGCGCAGCCAGGGCGCGGCGCGCGAGAAGCCGATGGCCATCTACGAGGTCCATCTCGGCTCATGGCGGCGCGGCGACTGGAACCGTTTCCTCACCTATGACGAGCTGGCCGACCAGCTGGTCGGCTATGCCGCCTGGATGGGCTTCACCCATATCGAGCTGCTGCCGGTTTCCGAGCATCCGCTCGACGCGTCCTGGGGCTACCAGCCGATTGGCCTGTTCGCGCCGACCAGCCGCTTCGGCGATCCCGCCGGTTTCGCGCGCTTTGTCGACCGCGCGCATCAGGCGGGGCTGTCGGTGATCCTCGACTGGGTGCCGGCGCATTTCCCCACCGACATCCACGGGCTGGCCCATTTCGACGGCGGGCCGCTTTACGAGCACTCCAACCCGCAGCGCGGCTTCCACCCGGACTGGAATACGGCGATCTACGACTTCGGCCGGCGCGAAGTGGCGAATATGCTGATCGCCAACGCGCTCTATTGGCTCGATCGGTTCCACATCGACGGGCTGAGGGTCGATGCGGTGGCCTCGATGCTCTATCTCGACTATTCGCGGCGCCACGGAGAGTGGTCGCCCAACCCTGACGGTTCGAACGACAATAAGGATGCCGTGGCGTTCCTTCAGCGTGCGAACGAGACCATCTATGCCGAGCATCCCGGTACGGTGGTCATCGCCGAGGAATCGACCTCCTGGGCCGGCGTGTCGGCCCCGGTCTACACCGGCGGCCTCGGCTTCGGCTTCAAGTGGAACATGGGCTGGATGCACGACACGCTCGACTACATGTCGCTCAATCCGGTCTACCGGCACTGGCACCACGACAAGATCACCTTCGGGCTGATGTACGCCTTCACGGAGAATTTCGTGCTGCCGCTCTCGCATGACGAGGTGGTGCACGGAAAGGGCACGGTGCTGAGCCGCATGCCGGGCGACGACTGGCAGCGCTTCGCCACCGTGCGCGCTTATTACGGGCTGATGTGGGCCTATCCCGGCAAGAAGCTGCTTTTCATGGGGCAGGAATTCGCCCAGCGCGACGAATGGAGCGAGGAGCGCTCGCTCGACTGGCACCTCCTCGACATGGGGCCGCATCATCGCGGCACGCAACTGCTGGTACGCGATCTCAACCACCTCTATCGCGACACCGTCACGCTGCACGCCCGCGACTGCGAGCCCGAGGGCTTCCGCTGGGTGGTGGTGGAGGATGCCGACCAGTCGGTCTTCGCCTGGCTGCGCTTCGGGCGCGAGGGCGATGCGCCGGTGCTGGTGGTGGCGAACTTCACGCCGGTGCCGCGCCCCAACTATCGCATCGGCCTGCCGCAGGGTGGCCGCTGGCGGGAAATCCTCAACACCGATTCGCACGTTTATGGCGGCTCGGGGCAGGGCAATCTCGGCGCCGTCACCGCCGGGGACATCCCCTCCCATGGCCTGCCGGCCAGCGCCGAGATCGTGCTGCCGCCGCTGGCCACGCTCTATCTGCAATGGGAACCGGACCCGGCACCAGCGCCCGCCAAGGCGCGCCGCACCGTCCGCAAGCAAGCTCAATAGGGAGAGAAAACCCGATGCCGAGGCCGACGCTCCAGAATGCTCCCCTTGCTCGAACGGCTATGGCTTACGTGCTGGCCGGGGGACGCGGCAGTCGTCTCATGGAGCTGACGGACCGGCGCGCCAAGCCGGCGGTCTATTTCGGTGGCAAGTCGCGCATCATCGACTTCGCGCTGTCCAATGCGCTCAATTCCGGTATCCGCCGCATCGGCGTGGCGACCCAGTACCAGGCGCACAGCCTGATCCGCCACATGCAGCGCGGCTGGAACTTCTTCCGCCACGAGCGCAATGAGAGCTTCGACGTGCTGCCCGCCAGCCAGCGCGTCTCCGAGACCATGTGGTATCTGGGGACGGCGGACGCGGTGTATCAGAACCTCGACATCATCGAGGCCTACGACACCCGGCACATCATCATCCTGGCCGGCGACCACATCTACAAGCAGGACTACGAGGTCATGCTGCAGCAGCATGTCGACCAGGGGGCCGACGTGACGGTGGGCTGCCTCGAAGTGCCGCTGGAGGAGGCGAGTGCCTTCGGCGTCATGCATGTCGACGAGCAGGACCGCATCCTGTCCTTCCTCGAAAAGCCGAAGAAGCCGCCATCCATGCCGGGCCATCCCGACAAGGCGCTGGCCTCGATGGGCATCTATGTCTTCGAGACCAAGTTCCTCATCGAGCAGCTGCGCCGCGACGCCGCCGACCCGCTGTCGACGCATGATTTCGGCAAGGACCTGATCCCCTACATCGTCAAGCACGGCAAGGCGTCGGCGCACCATTTCTCGCGCTCCTGCGTCCGCTCGGACATGGAGACGGCGCCCTATTGGCGCGACGTCGGCACGGTCGATGCCTATTGGGAGGCCAATATCGACCTCACCGGCATCGTGCCCGAGCTCGACCTCTACGACCGCGACTGGCCGATCTGGACCTATGCCGAGATCACCCCGCCGGCGAAGTTCGTGCATGACGACGAGGGCCGGCGCGGACAGGCGATTTCCTCGCTGGTGTCGGGCGGCTGCATCGTTTCCGGCTCCTCGCTGCGCCGTGCGCTGCTGTTCACCGGCGTGCGGGTGAATTCCTACGGCGCGATCGAGAACGGGGTCATCCTGCCCTATGTCGAGATCGGCCGCGGGGCGCTGCTGAAGAACGTCGTCATCGACGCCAATGTGCGCATTCCCGAGGGCCTCGTGGTCGGCGAGGACCCCGAACTCGACGCCAAGCGTTTTCGCAGGACGGACAAGGGGATATGCCTGATCACCCAGTCCATGATCGACCGATTGGGCACTTGAACCCGCGCCGGCCCGGCGGCATCACCTGATCGACAGGAAGATGCGCTAGGTCGTGACGGGTGGAATCAAGACGGGGACTGGGACGAGTGTCGGATCTGAAGGTTCTTTCGGTCGCGTCGGAAATCTACCCGCTGGTGAAGACCGGCGGCCTGGCCGACGTGGCGGGCGCGTTGCCGGCCGCGCTCGAGCCGCACGGCATCGAGACGCGGACCGTCGTGCCGGGCTATCCCCAGCTTCTCGGCGCGCTGACCGGCGCCGAGCCGGTCTATCATTTCGACCACCTCTTCGGCGGTCCCGGCCGGCTGCTGGCGGCAGAGGCGGCGGGGCTCAAGCTGTTCGTCATCGAGGCCGGTCATCTCTACGACCGGCCCGGCGGTCCCTATGTCGGACCCAATGGCGTCGACTGGGCCGACAACGCCCAGCGCTTCGCCGCGCTCGCCGCCGTGGCCTCGGGCATCGGCCTGGGACTGGTGCCCGGCTTCGTGCCGGATGTCGTGCATGCGCATGACTGGCAGGCCGGTCTGGCGCCGGCCTATCTGCATTATTCCGGCGGAAGGCGGCCGGGCACGGTGATGACCGTCCACAACATCGCCTTCCAGGGCAAGTTCCCGCCCGAACTGGTGCCGGAACTGGGTTTTCCGCCGCACGCCTTCTCAATCCACGGCATCGAATATTACGGCACGCTCGGCTATCTGAAGTCCGGGCTCAAGCTGGCCGACCGCATCACCACGGTGTCGCCCTCCTATGCCGGCGAGATCCTGCTGCCCGAAGGCGGCATGGGGCTGGAAGGGCTGCTGAACGATCGCAGCGACGTGCTGTCCGGCATTCTCAACGGGCTGGACGATGCGGCCTGGAACCCGGCGACGGACGAACACATTCCCGCGCCCTTCGACCTGAAGCGGCTGAAGGCGCGTGCGGCCAACAAGGCGGAGTTGCAGCAGCGCTTCGGCCTCGACCCTGATCCCGACGCGCTGCTGTTCGGTGTGGTCAGCCGGCTGACCTGGCAGAAGGGCCTCGATCTTCTCGCCGACAGCCTCGATACGCTGGCGGAGATGGGCGCGCAGCTCGCCCTGCTCGGCTCGGGCGACGCGGACCTCGCCAGTCGTTTCACGCAGGCGGCGCAGGCCCATCCCGGCCGGGTCGGTGTCTGGCTCGGCTATGACGAGAACGTCGCCCATCTCGTGCAGGCGGGCGCGGATGCGCTGATCGTGCCCTCGCGCTTCGAGCCCTGCGGCCTCACCCAGCTCTCGGCGCTGCGCTATGGCGCGCTGCCCGTGGTGGCGCGGGTCGGCGGCCTCGCCGACACCGTCATCGACGTCAACGAGATGGCGCGCACCAGCGGCGTCGGCACCGGGGTGCAGTTCTCCCCCGTCACCACGCCGGCCTTGCAGCAGGCGCTGAAGCGCACGCACAAGCTCTGGCAGGACAAGGCGCTGTGGAAGAAGCTGCAGCGCAACGCCATGGCGACCGATGTCTCCTGGGAGCGTGCCGCCAGGGAATATGACAGGCTGTTCCGCGATCTCGTCGCGGAGCGTGCCGCGTGAGCGACTGGCGCGTCTCGACCGGCAGTCCCGCGCCGCTCGGTGTCACGCCAGACGCCAGGGGCGTCAATGTCGCGGTCTTTTCCAGCAACGCGACGCGGATCGAGTTTTGCCTGTTCGATGCGGCCGGCGAGGTCGAGCTTGTCCGTCTCGCGCTGCCCGAGCGCACCGGCGACGTATTTCACGGCCATATCGCCGGCGTGCCGCCGGGGGCGCGCTATGGCCTGCGCGCCGCCGGCCCTTGGGCGCCGGGTGAGGGGCATCGCTTCAACCCCTACAAGCTGCTGGTCGATCCCTATGCGAGCCGGCTCGACCGGCCGTTCCAACTGGAGGCCAGCCTGTTCGACGCACGGGCGCACGGCGCGGAGCGCGACGAGGCCGACAGCGCCGCCTGCGTGCCGAAGGCGATCGTGCCGCAGGTGGGCGAGGCTCACCGTCGCTCGGCGCCGCCGTTCCGCTGGGATGACGAGGTGTTCTACGAGCTGCATGTGCGCGGCTTCACCAGGCTGAACCCGGACATTCCACTCGACATGCGCGGCACCTTCGCCGCGCTGGCGCAGCCGGCGGCGCTCGACCATCTGGTCAATCTCGGCATCACCACGGTCGAGCTGATGCCGGCCATGGCGTGGATCGACGAGCGGCATTTGCCGCCGCTCGGGCTCACCAATTACTGGGGCTACAACCCGGTGGTGTTCGGCGCGCCGGACCCGCGCCTGGCGCCGGGCGGCTTCGAGGAAGTGGCGCGGGCGGTGGCGGCCCTGCATGGCGCCGGCATAAAGGTCGTGCTCGATGTGGTGCTGAACCATACCGGCGAGAGCGACGCATTCGGCCCGACGGTGAGCCTGCGCGGGCTCGACAACGCGACCTATTACCGGCACGCGAAGGGTGACGCCGGCCGGCTCATCAACGATGCCGGCACCGGCAACACGCTGGCACTGGAGCGCGCGCCGGTGCTGCAGCTCGGCATGGACATGCTGCGGCGCTGGGCGGGGACCGGGCTCGACGGCTTCCGTTTCGACCTCGCCGCCACGCTGGGCCGGCGGGTCGACGGCTTCGACCCCGAGGCACCCTTCCTCGCCGCCTTGCAACAGGACCCCACCCTGCGCGATCTCGCGCTCATCGCCGAGCCGTGGGACATCGGGCCGGGCGGCTATCAGGTCGGCCAGTTCCCGCCATCCTGGGGCGAGTGGAATGACAAGTTTCGCGACGCCGCCCGCCGCTTCTGGCGCGGCGACGCTCCCATGATCGGCGAATTGGCGACCCGCCTTGCCGGCTCCGCTGACGTATTCGGCGCGCGGCGGCGGCCCTTGTCGCGGGGGATCAACTTCGTCACCGCGCATGACGGCTTCACGGCTGCCGACCTCGTCGCCTTCGAGGCCAAGCACAATGAGGCGAATGGCGAGAACAACCGCGACGGCACCAACGAGAACCACAGCTGGAACCACGGCGTCGAGGGCCAGACTGATAACCCGGCCGTCATGGCCGCGCGGCGCGGCGATGTGCGCGCCCTGCTGGCGACGCTGCTGATCTCGCGCGGCACGCCCATGCTGACCATGGGCGACGAGTGCGGTCGCTCGCAGGCCGGCAACAACAACGCCTATGCGCAGGACAACGCGCTGACCTGGCTCGACTGGTCGAAGCTCGACGGCGCTCTCGCCGCCTTCACCGCGCGTCTCGTCAAGCTGCGGCGCGACCATCGGGCGTTGCGGTTGGAGGCGCCGCTCACCGGTCGGCCGATCGATCCCAGCGGCATCGCCGATGTCGAATGGCGCGCGGCGGATGGCGGCGCCCCGGCCTGGGACGATGCGTCGACGCGCGCGCTGGTGGCGGTGTTCTACGCGCCGGCGACGGACGATGCGGCGGCCGACCGGGTGGCGGTCGCGCTGAACGCCTCGACCGAGGCGCTGGCGCTCGTTCTGCCGGCGCCACGCGAGGGATTTGGCTGGCAGGTCGCGGCCGATACGGCACATCCCGAGGGCAGGGGCGCGACGGCCGACATCGTCGCGGCGCGCTCGGTGTTGATCCTCGTCGAGGTGGCGGCGCCGAACGCGCCGCGCCGGGCCAGCGATCCCGCTCTGCTGGAAACGCTGGCCGTCGCTGCCGGCATTGCGCCGGAATGGTGGGATGTGGAGGGCACGCATCACCCGGTGAGTGACGACACCAAGCGCGCGCTGCTCGCCGCGCTGCATCTGCCGGCCGGCACCAATGGCGAGGTACGCGACAGCCTGGCGAAGCTGTCCGAGCAGCGTTTCGGCCGCGACGTGCCGTTCGCGCACGTGCTGCGGGCGGGGCAGGCATCGACGCTGACGCTCGCCGGCGCGGCGGCGCAGGCGGTGCGGCGGCTCGATCTGGTGATCCGGCTGGAAGATGGCGGGGAGATCGATTTCGCCGTTTATCCCGAGGGCGGGCGGCGGGAGGAGGTCGTGCGGCCGGACGGACGGCGCGCACTCACCCGCCGTGTCGATCTGCCGGAGCTTCCCATCGGGCGCCACAGGCTGATGCTGGGGGATGCCGCCTGCCGGCTGACCCTGGCGCCGCATGCCTGCTATCTGCCGCCTGAACTCGCGGCCGGTGGGCGGCGCTTCGGCATCGGTGCGCATCTCTACACGCTGCGGCGGGCGCTGGCCGATCAGGGCATTGGTGACTTCACCGCGCTGGGCGAGCTCGCGCAGCTCGCGGCGACGCAGGGGGCGACGGTGCTCGGGCTCAACCCGCTGCATGCGCTATTCCCCGGGGATCGCGAGCGGGCGAGCCCCTATTCCCCATCCGACCGTCGCTTCCTCGATCCGATCTATATCGACGTCGCCGCGCTGGGCGCGGATGTCGCGTCCTTCGCGCCGCTGGCAGCCGAGCCAAGCGTCGATTACCCCGCCGTCTGGGCGGCCAAGCAGGCGGCGCTGCGCGCGGCCTTTGCCGGTTTCGATGCGTCCGACGCTTCGTTCGGGCGCTTCATCACCGAGGGCGGCGAGAGGCTGCGCCGTTTCGCCATCTTCCAGGCCATAGCGGCGACGCATCCCCGTGCTGGCTGGCGCGACTGGCCGGACGGGCTGAGCGATGCGGCAAGCTCGGCGGTGGATGGTTTCGCCGAGGCGCATGCGGGCGAGGTGCGCTTCGCGCTCTGGCAGCAATGGGTGGCCGACCGTCAGTTCGCCGGTGCGGCCGAGCGTGCACAGGCGGCCGGGCTGTCGCTCGGCTTCTACCGTGACCTTGCGGTCGGCACCGCGCCGGACGGTGCCGAGGCGTGGTCGGAGGCGGCTCTCATCATGCAGGGCGTGAGCATCGGCGCGCCGCCCGATCCGCTGGGGCCGGAGGGGCAGAACTGGAACCTGCCGCCCTTCGATCCGCTCGCCTGGCAGCGTGAGGGCTATGAGGGCTTCGCCCGGCTGGTCGCAGCCAATATGCGCCACGCCGGCGCGCTCCGGATCGACCATGTGATGGGGCTGCGCCGGCTGTTCCTCATTCCCGACGGCGCGAGCGGAACGGACGGAACCTATCTTTCCATGCCGTTCGAGGACCTCGCCGGGCAGGTGGCGCTGGAAAGCCACCGGGCGAAATGTCTCGTCGTCGGCGAGGATCTCGGCACCGTACCCGCCGGCATGCGCGAGCAGCTGAACGACGAACGCATGCTGTCCTATCGCGTGCTGTGGTTCGAGCGGCAGGGCACGGCGTTCATTCCGCCGCAGGACTATCCCGCGCTGGCGGCGGCCTGTGTGTCGACGCATGATCTGCCGACCATTGCCGGCTGGTGGGATGGCGTCGACCTCGCGGAGCGGCGCACGCTCGGGCTGGAGAACGACGCCTCGCTGGCCGCGGCGCTCGTGGCGCGGGCGGCGGAGAAGGCGGAACTCGCCGCCGCCCTGCTCGGTGAGGGACTGATCGCGGCGGCACCGGAGCCGGGCGCGCCACTGTCCGAGGCGTTCGAGGCGGCGCTGCACGCCTATATTGCGCGCACCCCGTCCGTGCTTGCGCTGGCACAGATCGACGATCTGGCTGGGGAAGCCGTCGCGGTGAACCTGCCCGGAACGGACCGCGAGCGGCCGAACTGGCGACGCCGGCTCGGGCGCGCCATCGAGGCGGTGATGGATGACGCGCGCGCCCGCGCCGTGCTCGCCGCCATGCAGGCCGAGCGCGGCGCGGACCGCTGACGGCCTATGGGGGCGTCGTCGAGCCGCCGGGAGCGGGCGAGGGCGGTGTGACCGGATCGGGCGCCGGCGGAGCGACAGGCTCGGTGGTCGAAGCCGGCGGCGTCGGAGTCTCCGTCGGTTGCGAGGTCATGCGGCCGGAATATTGGATGGCGGCATAGGCGGCCAGCACGAGAACAATCGCGGCGATGATCAGCGTGGTATTTCGGCTCATGGCCTGCGCCTTTCGCTTGTTAACGTTGCGGGATGAGCTGATTTGCTGCGGCGCAACGCGTTCAATTCGTCTAGACGAAAGAGGATCCAATATTACGCAGCAATTCTGGATTTGCCGCCTGACGCTGGATTGTCTCTAAACTTCCGCGCTTTGGCGGATCAGCCCACATTTTCGTTGTCCAAACGCCCCGATTAGACCAAAGTTCCCTCCAGACGGCTGTCGAACCTGTGCCGGATCAGGCAGCCCAAGAGTGAACCGCACGCCAGCGGCCGGCATAAACGGCAGCAGGGCGGGCCAGCAAAGGGAGGATGGACATGCCACACGCCGATTTCGACGTGGTCACGCTTTCGCCTTCCACGGTGCGCGTCATGCACAGGACGGCGCACCATATCTACGAGTTCGCCGTCGTCGACGATGGCTGCGGGCGCCGGGTCGTCTCCAGCGGGCCGTCCATCGTTTTCGGCAAGAATGGCGAGGTGCCGGCATGGGACCTCGTTGCAGCGGCTGAACGCGTCGCCGCCGACACCGCGCGCCAGACCGGGGTCACCGACTGACCTTCTGCTACACGACGATGTCCAGCTCAGGAAAGGCCGGCGTCCTTCGCCGGCCTTTCTTTTTGGCGTTTCCGCACCGCCCGTCCATGTGATCGAGACGCTCTTTCGAGGCTGGCGTCTCACGGCTTATCATGTATATGAGCGGATATATGTATATGAATGGATATACCAAGCTGGGAGCCTCGCCATGCTGTCGCGCATCGTCTCGTCTCGCCGTCATCTCCTTCGCCATATCCCGGCGGCGTTCGCTCTGGCGGCGCTGGTCGCGACGCCCTTCACCGGAGCGCGGGCGCAGGAGACCACCACGGTCTTCGCCGCCGCCAGCCTGACCAATGCGTTCCAGGACATCGGCAAGCTCTACAAGGAAAAGACCGGCAAGGACGTGGCCTTCTCCTTCGCCGCCTCCTCGGCGCTGGCCAAGCAGCTGGAGGCCGGCGCCCCCGCTGCGATCTTCGCCTCGGCCGACAACAAATGGATGGACTATGCCGAGGGCAAGGACCTGACGCTGAAGGCCACCCGCGTCACGCCGATCGGCAACAGCCTCGTGCTCATCGCGCCCGCGGACAAGGCCAAGGATGTGTCCATCGACAAATCGTTCGACTGGCTCGCCTTCCTCGGCACGGACGGCAAGATCGCCACCGGCCTCACCGACAGCGTGCCGGTCGGCATCTACGCCAAGACCGCGCTGACCAATCTCGGCCAATGGGACAAGGTGCGCGAGCGCATCGTCGGCGCCGAGAGCGTGCGCGCCGCGCTGGCGCTGGTGGAGCGGGGCGAGGCGCGGGCCGGCATCGTCTATTCCACCGATGCCGCCATCGCCAAGAACGTCAAGGTCGTCGCGACCTTTCCGGCCGACAGCCACCCCCCGGTCGAGTACCCCTTTGAGATCGTGAAGGGGCAGGACACGCCGGCTGCCCGCGAATTCCTGGCCTTCCTGACCGGCCCGGAAGCGAAGACGGTCTACGCGAAATACGGCTTCGTGGTGAAGTGAGCCGCCTGCGTATTACTATCGCCATCGTGGAGGCGCGCCGTGCTTCCGCGATGACGTGTCTGGACGCATGGTGGGGATAACGACCTTTCGATGTACGCACTCACCCCAGAGGAATGGACCGCGGTCTATCTCAGCCTGAAGGTGGCCTTCTGGGCGACGTTCTGGAGCCTGCCTTTCGCCATCCTCGCCGCCTGGGTGCTGGCGCGGGTGAGGTTCCCCGGCAAGGGGTTGCTCGACGGCCTGGTCTACCTGCCGCTGGTGCTGCCCAAGGTGGTGGTGGGCTATCTGCTCCTCATCACGCTGGGCGCGCGCGGCTCCATCGGCCAGTATCTCGATGCCTGGTTCGGCATAAAGCTCATCTTCACCACGGCCGGGGCGACGGTGGCGGCGGCGGTGGTGAGCTTTCCGCTGACGGTGAACGCCATCCGCCTCGCGCTGGAGGCGGTCGACCGCGGGCTGGAGACGGCCGCGCGCACGCTTGGCGCCTCGCGGCTCGACGTGTTCTTCTCCATCACCTTGCCGCTGATGCTGCCCGGCGTGCTCTCCGGCGCGCTGCTCGCCATCGCCTCGGCGCTCGGCGAGTTCGGCGCGACCATCACCTTCGTCTCCAATATCGAGGGCCAGACGCGCACCATCCCGCTTGCCATCTACTCCGCCACCCACGTGCCGGACGGTGACGCCATGGCGCTCCGGCTCACCATCGTCTCGATCGTGCTGGCGTTAGGCTCGCTGTTGCTCGCCGGCCTTGTCGACCGACGCATCCGGGTGATGATCGGGCGCGCATGATCGAGATCGACATTCGTATCGAGCGGCCCGGCTTCGCGCTGGAGGCTGCCTTCACCGCGCCGAATGCCGGCGTGACCGCGCTGTTCGGCCGTTCCGGCGCCGGCAAGACCACCATTATCCAGGCGGTGGCCGGCGTGGTGCGGCCGGATCGCGGGCGTATCGCCATCAATGGCGAGGCGTTCTTCGACAGCGCGGCCCGTATCGATGTGCCGATCGAGGCGCGCCGGGTCGGCTATGTGTTCCAGGACGCGCGGCTGTTTCCACACCTCTCGGTTGAGCGCAATCTGCGCTATGGCGAGCGGCGCACGCGCGCGGCCGAGCGCCCGATCCGCTTCGACGCGGTGATCGACCTGCTCGGCATCGGCCATCTGCTGGGGCGCCGGCCGCACACCCTGTCCGGTGGCGAGCGCCAGCGCGTTGCCATCGGCCGGGCGCTGCTCTCCCAGCCGCGCCTCCTCCTGATGGACGAGCCGCTGGCGGCGCTGGACGAGGCGCGCAAGAGCGAGATTCTGCCCTATCTGGAGCGGCTGCGGGACGAGATGGCGCTACCGATCCTCTATGTCAGCCATTCCACAGACGAGGTCCAGCGCCTTGCCGATATGGTGGTAGCGCTGCGTGAAGGCCGGCAGATCGCCGTCGGACCGGTCGGCGAGGTGATGTCGCTGCCGGAGATCCTGCCCATTATCGGCCGCTTCGACGTCGGCACACTGGTGGAATGCGTCGTCAGCCGACACGATGCAGATTATGCCCTGTCGACGCTTGCCTTCGCCGGCGGGGAGCTGCGCGTGCCGCAGGTGGACCTTCCGGTCGGCCGCCGCGTGCGGGCGCGCGTGCGGGCACGCGACGTCGCCATCGCGCTGGCACGACCCGAGGACGTGTCGGTTTCGAACCTGCTCGCGGCGACGGTCGATGAAATTCGCCTGCAGGAGGGGCCCTATGCCGATATCGGCCTCACGGTTGGGGTGACCCGATTCACGGCGACGGTGACGCGCGAGAGCGTCGAGCGGCTCGCGCTGCGGCCGGGGCTCGCTGTGTGGGCGATGGTGAAATCGGTGGCGGTCGACGGCCGCAGCCCGGACTTCGGCGCGTCGGCCTAGTTGGGGCCCTGCATGATTGGCGGGACGCCGGGGCCGACCGCGAATTCGTCGCTGACGAAGCCGATCACCGCGAGGATGAGCAGCGCGATTGCCAGCGCGATGATGATGCCTCGCACGCCGTTGGTGCGGTGGCCGAGATAGCCCGTGCCGGCAAGCAGCACGAGGATCAGTATGACGATGATGAGGGTCTGCATGATGTCTCCGCTGTCATCGGAGAACCGTGCGGCCGGGCGAAAGGTTCCGGCCTACCCCTCGGCCTTTTCCGGCTCCCGCGCGGGAGCGACGGCGAGGGCGGCGCGCAGTTCCTCGACCGCCGAGCGGCTCGCAGTGGCGCTTGCGTCCTCGATCTCGCGGTAGAGCGCGATCAGCCTTTCGCCGAAGGGGGTGAGGTCGGTGCCGTGGCCACGCCTGCCGGGATGCGTCACCACCACGGGCGCGTGGAAATTGCGTCCGATCTCGTCCACCAGCAGCCAGGCGCGACGGTAGCTCATGCCCATCTTGCGCGCGGCCGAGAGGATGGAGCGCTCCGTGCGGATGGTCTCCAGCAGGTCGACCATGCCCGGGCCGAGATGGCGCCCGTCGCCGAAATAGACCCGGATGAACAGCCCGTCGCGGCGCTTCGCGGCCTTCGCCGGAAGGTCGTCGGATGCGTGCGGGTCGGATGCCCGCGGGTCGGTGTCGTTGGAAGTCATGCGCGCCCCTTCCCTCCCGGCGACTGTAGGGGAAGAGGCGCGCGGCTGGAACCCGTTCGGGTCGTCCCCGATCAGGCGGTCCTCACCTTTGGGCGTCGCCGGGCGAAGGTGAAGTCGAGCAGCACCATCACCACCAGCGAGGCGCCGACCAGCGGGAAGATCAGCCCGATGACCGCCATGATGGCGATGAGGCCGCGCATCACCGACGGATCGGTCGGCGCCGGCGGGATGCCGAGCGAGCCTGCGGGCCGGCGCTTCCACCACATAACGCCGGCCGAGACCGACATCAGGATGGTGGCAAGGCACAGCGCCAGCATGAACAGCTGGTTGGCGAGGCCGAACTCCTGACCCATGTGAACATTGATGCCCCATTCCATCGCCTTGCCCGCCGGGCCGTAGTCGGCAAAGGTCATGTCGATCAGGGGCTTGCCGCTGTACTGGTCGAGATGGACGACATGCTGCTTCGACAGGTCGTCCGGGTAGACCGAGGCGCTGTAGACGCCGGTGGGCGAGCCCGGGAAGCTGAGCGTGTAGCCGGGCGAGACGCCGAGCTTGTCGACGATCGCGGCGGCGGCGTCTATGCCGATGGGCTGGCCGGCCGCGGGGGTCGAGAGCGGCACCTTGGCCTGTTCCAGCGACCAGGTGGTGGGGCCGTTCGCGTGCTCCAGATGCTCGTCGGACATCGGGATGTTGGCGCGGACCCCGCTGGGATAGCCGTAATTGGAGCTGTTGGCCCATTCATTGACCTTGGCGCCCCAGAGTACCGACCACGGCATGCCCGACAGGGACATGAAGCCGATGGCGAGGCCGGCAAAGGCGCCGGTCACGGCATGCAGGTCGCGCCAGAACACGCGCTGGCGCGGCGCCCCGCGCACGGTGGCGACACCGCCCGTCTGCCGACGCGGCCACCAGAGATAGAAGCCGGTGCCGACCAGCATGATCGACCAGCCGCCGACGATCTCGATGATGCCGTTGGTGACGGTGCCGAACTCGGCGAGGCTGTGCAGGCGGCGCACCAGCCACATGAGTGTGCCGCGGTCGGCCAGTTCGCCGAGCACGCGCGAATCATAGGGGTCGACATAGACCGAGCGGCGGGCGCCTTCGGCCGTCTTGATCACTACCTCGGCCGAGGAGGTGGGCGTGGCCGGCGTGATGATCTTGAGCGCGGTACCGGGACGGGCCTCGAGCGCCGCGGCGATCCAGGCACTGGGCGCCTCGACCGGGGTCGCGCGCGCGGTGACCTGCTTGAGGTCGCGATGCCAGGCATTGTCGAGTTCGTCGCGGAACAGATAGAGCCCGCCCGTCACCGCGAGCAGGATCATGAAGGGCAGCACCAGCAGGCCAGCATAGAAGTGCCAGCGCCAGACGGCACGGTAGAGATTGGCCGTTCGCTCTGAGGCGTCGGCGGACAAGGTGGTAGCGCTCATCGGAATCGATCCGGGAAATGGGGTTTATCGGGGCGCGCGGAGGCGCTGCCCGGCCATGGGATGGCTGGGCGCAAAGCTGCGCGGCGGAGAAAGCGGTACGGCGGGGTTAGTTGCTCGGCGGCGTCCCGTGGCCGCTATGAGCGTCATGAGCCTCCGGCTGCGAGCCCTTCGGTCCGGCCATGCCCTCGATCTTGAACTCGACGTTCACCGTGCCTGCCTTGGCGAAGGTGAGCGTACCCTTGAAGGACTCGCCTTCCTTCAGCGGCTGCCTGAGGTCCAGGAACATCAGGTGATAGCCGCCCGGGGCGAGCTTGACCTCGGCGCCGGCGGGAATCGCCAGCCCGTCCGGCAGCTGCCGCATAGTCATGATGCCGTCCTTGACCGACATCTCGTGGATCTCGACCTTGCCGGCGACCTCTGCGGTGGCCGAGACCAGGGTGTCGGCGTCCTTGCCCTCATTCTCGATGGCCAGATAGCCGCCGCCGACCTTGGCGCCGGCCGGCGTCATGCGTGCCCAGGGGTGACCGATTTCCAGCTCGCCGATCTTGAAGCCATGGGCCAAGGCCGGCTGGACGGCGAAGAGGGCGAGAGCGGCGGCGAGTATGAGGAAGCCGATACGGTCCTCGGCGTGGCGCAGCACGCGCGTGAAGGCGAAGCGAATCATGGAAGGCACTCCTAACGTGCCGGCGCGCCTCTCAGGCGGAGGGCCGGCGGATCTCGACTGACGTGGCAAGGCTCCCGCCGATGGCGGGCGTCAGGCGAGGGGAGGCGCTCGCGTATGGCGCGGCGAGCGCTCGACGCCGCTGGCGAGGACCACAGGGCGCGGCAGCAGCGGCTGCGCGTGGTCGACTGCCGAGGGAGCGGCCAGCAGGGTGCCGGCGGGGGGCGGCAGTGCCGTGCCGACGCTGGTCTGGCAGCCGGTGGCGCAGCAGTCGGGCGTGTGATGCGCCGGGTCGTCCGGGGATGCCGGCCCGGTCTGCACGCCGAGGCAGAGGACCTGGCCGAAGGCGTCGACCGAGGCCAGGCTGCCGGCATGGGCGCCGGAAGCGAGACCGCCGAGCAGTGCCTGCAGCACGACGAGATAGGCGACGGCCAGAGCCATCGCCATTCGGCGCAGCGTGTTGCGGGTCAGTGTCATCGGCGTGCGGGTTCCCTCACCGAGTACGTTACCATGGGCGAGGGAGGCGAGGGAACAGCGGCACGCTGCCGCTGTTCCGGTCGTATCGGTCAGTGCGCCGCGCCGGGGCCGGGAACGGCGCCGGGCGGGCTCTTGCCCATGATGATCATGCCGAGCACCTCGTCCTTGGTGACGTCCGAGGTCCTGGCGGTGCCGACCAGCTTGCCGTTCTTCATCACGCTCACGCGGTCCGCGAGGTCGAAGACGTCGTGGATGTCGTGGCTGATGAGGAAGATGCCGATGCCTTCGGCCTTGAGCTGCTTGATCAGCTCGGCCACCTGCGCCGTCTCCTGCGGGCCGAGCGCGGCGGTCGGCTCGTCCATGATCAGGATCTTGGCGTTGAAGTGGATGGCGCGGGCGATGGCGACCGACTGGCGCTGGCCGCCGGAGAGGCCGCGCACCGGCTCCTTGAACTTGCGGAAATTCGGGTTGAGCCGGCCCATCACCTCGCGGGTCGCCGCCTCCATCGCCACGTCGTCGAGCGTGCCCCAGGGGGTGCGCAACTCGCGGCCGAGGAACAGGTTGGCGGCGGCGTCGACATTGTCGGCGAGCGCGAGCGTCTGGTAGATCGTCTCGATGCCGTAGCGCTTGGCATCGCGCGGGTTGGCGATGTCGGCGCGCTCGCCATTGATGCGGATTTCTCCGGCGTCGGGCTTGTAGGCCCCGGCGAGGATCTTGATCAGCGTCGACTTGCCGGCGCCGTTATGGCCGAGCAGGCCGACGACTTCGCCGGGATAGAGATCAACATCGACGCCATCGACGGCACGGATGCCGCCGAACGAGATGCAGATGTCCTTCATCTCGACGAGCGGGGTGCCGGTGCGGGCTTTGGGCGCGGCTTCAGCGGTCACAGCGTTCATGTCGGAACCCCTCACTTGATCCGCTTGCGGTAGACGGTGTCGATCCACACCGCGAAGACCAGCACGATGCCGACGACGATATTCTGGTAGGGCGTGTCCACCCGCATCAGCACCATGCCCGATTGCAGGCTCTGCATCACCAGCGCGCCGACCATGGCGCCGGCAATGGTGCCCGAACCGCCGGAGAGCGAGGTGCCGCCGATGACTGCGGCGGCAATGACATAAAGCTCGTCCAGCGTGCCCTGCGCGTTGGTCGCCGAATTGAGGCGGGCCGTGGAAATCGCCGCACCGATGGCGGCGAGCGCGCCCATCAGCGCGAACACGGCGAGGGTGACGCGCTTGGTGTTGATGCCGGCGAGCTCGGCCGCTTCCGGGTTGCCGCCGATGGCGAAGACGTAGCGGCCGAAGCGGGTGCGGGTGGTGATGAAGGTCATGACGATGCCGACCGCCACGGCGACGAGCACCGGCACCGCATAGCCGAAGCTGATGGACAGCCCCTCCGGGGGAATCGCGATACCCGCGCTTTCGGCGTAGCGCCGGGCGAGCACGGCGGGCAGGGTGTAGGCGTTGACCATCAGCGTGGCGGCGACGACGGCGAGGCAGCCGGCGGCGACGGTGACGATCTCGGCCCACACCGGCTTGAGCGGGAAGTGGAAGCGCTGGCGCTGGCGGCGGGCCTGCACGGCGGCGGCGGCGATGGCGACGCAGGCGACGATGGCGACGACCCAGCTCCAGGTGGCACCGATCGAGCCGTCGGCGCCACCGCCGAGCAGCTTGAAATTGTCGTCGACTAGCGGAATGGTCTTGCCCTCGGCCACCGCCCAGGCAGCGCCGCGCCACACCAGCAGGCCGCCCAGGGTGACGATGAAGGCCGGCACGCCGAGATAGGCGATGACGAAACCATGCAGCGCGCCGATGGCGGCGCCGACGCCGATGCCCGCGGCAAGGGTCAGGATCATCACCGCCGGATGGTTGAAGCCGAAGGCCGGCAGCAGGTAGTTCACCTGGAACACCGCCATGATCATGCCGGTGACGCCGAGGATCGAACCGACCGACAGGTCGATGTGGCGCATCACGATGACCAGCACCATGCCGGTGGACATGACGGCGATGGAGGAGCTCTGGACCGACAGGTTCCACAGGTTGCGCGGCGTCAGGAAGGTGCCGTTGGCGAGGAAATCGAAGGCGATCCAGATGACGGCGAGGGCTCCGATCATGCCGAGGAAGCGGATGTCGATCTCGAGCGCGCCGAGGAACGAAGGCGGTGCGCTCGCTGGCGCTCCGGCCGGCGCTCCCTTGGGCTGCGATGACGGAACCGGAGCGGCCGTCGTGGTGTCGGTCATGAGCGTCCTCCTCAAGCACGCGCTTTTCCGCGCGTTGCGCCCCCTGAGCATTTCCCGATTCGGATGGAATTGTCCGATCGCGGAGGAAATGCTCCAGTCCGTTGAATCTAGAGCGCTTTCTTATCGTTCAGATGGCGCATCTGAACGGAAAGGGCTCTAGCGGGCAGGCGGCGGGGCGAACCCCGCCGCCATGTGCTGCGGATCAGTTGCAGGCCTTCACGGTGCCGGGCTTCACGCCCTGGCACACGGTCGCCTTCGGCACCCAGCCGGCCTCGATGATCACGTCGAGATTGTCCTTGGTGATCGGCAGCGGCTTGAGGAAGGTCGAGTTCATGGCCTGCTTCTTCGGGCCGCCGGTGAAGGTGGCGGTGCCGGGGATCGCCTTGGGATCGGTGCCCTTGGCGAGGGCAAGGGCGACTTCGGCCGCCTTCTTGCCGAGCTCGCGGCTGTCCTTCCACACCGACACGGTCTGCGTGCCGAGCGCGATGCGGTTCAGCGCGGCGAAGTCGGCGTCCTGGCCGGAGACCGGGACGGAGCCGGCAAGGCCCTGCGCCGCCAGCGCGGCGATGGCGCCGCCGGCCGTGCCGTCATTGGAGGCTACGACGGCGTCGACCTTGTTGTTGTTCGCGGTCAGGAACTGTTCGGCGTTGCGCTGGGCGTTGGCCGGCAGCCAGCTGTCGGTATAGGCCTCGCCCACATTCTTGATGTCGCCCTTGTCGATGGCGGGCTTCAGCACTTCCATCTGGCCGGAGAACAGGAAGTCGGCGTTCGGGTCCGAGGCCGAACCCTTGATGAACATGTAATTGCCCTTCGGCTTCAGCTTCTGGACCTCGGCCGCCTGGAGGCGCCCGACTTCCTTGTTGTCGAAGGTAATGTAGTAGGCGTAGGGAATCTCGATCAGGCGGTCATAGCCGACCACCGGAATGCCCTCGGCCTGGGCCTTGGCGATCGCCGGGGCGATGGCGTCGGAATCCTGCGCCAGGATGATGAGGGCGTTGGCGCCCTGCGCGATCAACGCCTCGACATCCGAGAGTTGCTTGGCGGCGGAGGACTGGGCGTCGGCGGAGATGTACTTGGCGCCGGCGGCGGCAAGCGCCTTCTTGATGGCCGCCTCGTCGGTCTTCCAGCGCTCTTCCTGGAAATTCGACCAGCTGACGCCGACGACGGTGTCGGCGGCCCGCGCCGCGCCGATGGTGGCGACGGTCGCGAGGGCGGCGAGGGTGAGGGTCAGGCTCGACTTCATATGTTCATCCTCCCAAGGGATACGGTGTTTCCTGTCGCCCGGCCTCGCTGCGCGGTGGCGCGCGTGCCGCAGTCTCTTTCTGATGTCCGAACCTCATAAGCGAAGCCGGATCACCATCTTATTGGCCGATCCTCTCAGATCGACGTGCCGTTCAGTAGCCCGGAGCGCCGGACGATCCGCGCGAAACCTAGCAAACCATGCCTCCGATGGCGCTCCGCTTTTGGTCTAAGCCGGCACCTCACGTCTTGAGTTGCGTACCTCAGATTTTGAGGGCATCCTTGCCGTATGTCCAGAGGCGTTTCGCGCATAACATTGCAGGACGTGGCTCGCGAGGCCGGTGTCTCGTTGGCGACGGCGGACCGTGTGCTCAATGGCCGGGCCGGCGTGCGCGGCGCGACCGCCGACCGCGTCAAGGACGCGGTGGCCCGCCTCGGCTATCGCCCGAATCTCGCGGCGGCGCGCCTGGCGCGCGGTGAAACCTACCGATTCTGCTTCGTCCTGCCGGTGGGTTCGAACATCTTCATGCGCATGCTGGCCGAGCAGGTGGCGAACACCGCGAACTGGCTGGCGACCAACAACGCCTATATCGACACGCTGCGCGTCGACGTGTTCGCGCCGGAAACGCTGGCCTCGGCGCTTGAGGGGTTGATCGGCCGCTATGACGGGGTCGCCGTGGTGGCGCTCGATCATCCGCGCGTGCGGGCGGCGATCGACGATCTCACGGCCTCCGGCGTCGCCGTGGTGACACTGGTGTCGGACGTGCCGTCCTCGCACCGTCTGCATTATGTCGGCATCGACAACATCGCCGCCGGGCGGACCGCCGGGACGCTGATCGGACGCTTCGCCGCCGGCCGGCGCGGCTCGGTCGGTCTCATCGTCGGTACCCCGGCGCTGCGCGACCATGCCGAGCGCCAGTTCGGCTTCATGCAGGTGATCTCCGGCGAATATCCGGCCTTGAGGGTGCTCCCGGCGCAGGAGAGTTTCGACGAGGAGGAGCGGACCCAGGCCATCACCGCGCAGATGCTGCACGACGTGCCGGATCTCGTCGGCCTCTACAATGTCGGCGCCGGCAATCGCGGCATCGCGGCGGCGATCTCCGCCGCCAACCGCGCCTCCGACCTCGTCTTCATCGGCCATGACCTGACCGAGGACACCCGCCGCTTCCTGCTGCGTGGGGTTATGGACGCGGTGATCAACCAGGACGCCGGGCATCAGTCGCGCTCGGCCGCCCGCGTGCTGCTGGCGCATTGTGCCGGCGAGCCGCTGCTGAATGAGCAGGAACGCATCCGCATCGACATCTTCGTGCGGGACAACCTGCCGTGATCCCCACACGTCGTATGCAAGGAATGTGAGGCATGTTTCTCGGCCTCGATATCGGGACCTCCGCCGTCAAGGCGGTGCTGGTCGACGGCAACCAGTCCGTCATCGCCACAGCGGAGACCCCGCTCGCCATCTCGCGCCCGCAGCCGGGTTTCAGCGAGCAGAACCCGGAAGACTGGTGGCAGGCGACGCTTGCCAGCATCGATGCGCTGAAGGCGCAGGCCCCCGCGGCGCTCTCGGCCGTGCAGGGCCTCGGCCTCTCCGGGCAGATGCACGGCGCCGTGCTTTTAGACAAAAATGGCGCGGTGCTGCGCCCTGCCATCCTGTGGAATGACGGACGCGCCTTCGCCGAATGCCGGGAACTGGAGGAGCGCTTCCCGGCGCTGCACAGGACGGCAGGCAATCTCGCCTTTCCCGGCTTCACCGCGCCCAAGCTGATCTGGGTGAAGAAGCACGAGCCGGAGATTTTCGCCCGCACCGCCAAGGTGCTGCTGCCCAAGGCCTATGTCGGCTATCGCCTGACCGGCGAGATGGTCGAGGAGATGTCCGACGCCTCGGGCACGCTCTGGCTCGACGTGGGCGCCCGCGACTGGTCGGATGCGGCGCTGGCGGCGACCGATCTGTCGCGCGCGCACATGCCGCGCCTCGTCGAGGGCAGCGCCGCCGCCGGGCGCATCAAGCCGGAACTCGCCGCTCGCTGGGGGATGGCGAGGCCGCCGGTGCTGGCCGGTGGGGCCGGTGACAACGCCGCCGGCGCGGTCGGCCTCGGCGCCATCAAGGCGGGCAACGCCTTCGTCTCGCTCGGCACCTCGGGTGTGCTGTGGGCGACCACCGACCGCTATGCACCCAACCCGGAATCGAGCGTGCACGCCTTCTGCCACGCCGTGCCGAACATCTGGCACCAGATGGGGGTGATCCTGTCCGCCGCCTCCGCGCTCGGCTGGTGGTCGGAGGTTTCCAAGGTGTCGCCCGGCGACCTGCTCGCCCCGCTCGGTGATGCACCCTCGGCGCCCTCGCGCGTGACGTTCCTGCCCTATCTCTCGGGCGAGCGCACGCCGCACAACGACACGGCGATCCGCGGCGCCTTCATCGGCCTCGACCATGACACCTCGCGCGAGACGATGACGCAGGCCGTATTGGAAGGCGTCGCCTTCGCCTTCAAGGACTGCCTCGACGCGCTCGTCGCCGCCGGCACGCATCTGGAGCAGGCCGATGTGATCGGTGGCGGCTCGCGCTCGCGCTTCTGGATCGCGGTGCTGGCCAATGTGCTCGGCTTGCCGCTCAACCGCATCGAGGATGGCGAGCGGGGCGGGGCCTTCGGCGCCGCGCGCCTCGCCCGCATGGCGGCGACCGGCGAGGCGCCGGGCGACATCTGCCTGCCGCCGCGCCGGATCGAGACCATCCGGCCCGACCCCGTTCTTCAACAAGCCTATGCGGAACGGCACGCGCTCTACCGGGCGTTGTACCCCGCATTGAAGGGAGTGACGTCATGAATGCACCCGCCCGTTTCTTCCCGGCGGCCGAGCCGCTGAAATATGCCGGCCCGGACAGCCGCGACCCGTTCGCCTTCCGCTGGTACGACAAGGACCGCGTGGTGCTCGGCAAGCGCATGGAGGACCATCTGCGCTTCGCCGTCGCCTATTGGCACTCGTTCACCTGGCCGGGCGGCGATCCGTTCGGCGGCGAGACCTTCTTCCGCCCGTGGATGCATGGCGCCGACGATATGGCGCTCGCCCGCGCCAAGGCCGATGTCGCCTTCGAGCTGTTCCGCATTCTCGACGTGCCGTTCTTCGCGTTCCACGACCGCGACATCGCCCCGGAAGGCAAGTCGCTGAAGGAATCCAACGCGAATGTGCGGGCCATCGCCGATATCTTCGCTAAGAAGATGGAGACCTCGAAGACCAGGCTGCTCTGGGGCACCGCGAACCTGTTCTCCAACCGCCGCTTCATGGCCGGCGCCGCGACCAATCCGGACCCGGACGTGTTCGCCTATTCCGCCGCGCAGGTGAAGAACGTGCTGGAGATCACGCACGAGCTCGGCGGCGAGAACTACGTGCTGTGGGGCGGCCGTGAGGGCTATGAGACGCTGCTCAACACCGACCTGAAACGCGAACTCGACCAGATGGGGCGCTTCCTCAACCTCGTCGTCGAGCACAAGCACAAGATCGGTTTCAAGGGCACGATCCTGATCGAGCCGAAGCCGCAGGAGCCGACCAAGCACCAGTACGACTTCGACGTCGGCACGGTGTACGGCCTGTTGTGCCGCGCCGGGCTGGAGAAGGAAGTGAAGCTCAACCTCGAGGGCAACCACGCCACGCTGGCCGGTCACTCCTTCGAGCACGAGATCGCCATGGCGGCGGCGCTCGGCGTGTTCGGCTCGATCGACATGAACAAGGGCGACGCCCAGTCCGGCTGGGACACCGACCAGTTCCCGACCAATGTCGAGGACACCGCGCTCGCCTTCTACGAGATCCTCAAGGCCGGCGGCTTCACCACCGGCGGCACCAATTTCGACGCCAAGGTGCGGCGCCAGTCGATCGATCCCGAGGACCTCGTGCTCGCCCATGCCAGCGCGATGGATGTGTGCGCCCGCGCGCTGCTCATCGCTGCCGACATGCTGGAGGACGGTGCGCTCAAGCAGGCGGTCGACGCGCGCTATGCCGGCTGGGACAAACCGCAGAACAAGGCGATGCTCGACAAGGGCTCGTCGCTCGAGACCATCGCCGCCCGCGTCGAGGCCGAAAATCTCGATCCGCAGCCCCGTTCCGGTCGCCAGGAGCGGCTGGAAGCCCTTGCGGGCAGTTATTTGCGCTGAGTCGCGCAAATAGGCCTCCCGTGTCGGTACCCCGCATACCGGCGCGGGAGGCTTTCTTCTTTCATTGACTTAGAGGCATTTCCCCCGTTCGATCGGCCGTCGGGAGCGACTTGTTGAATCGCCGACGGCCGGAGGCAGGTGTTGCGGCTCGGGATCATCCCCCCAACATGCAGCATCGCTAGACTTCGGACGCAGCGTGATTGCCGTGAGAGGGGAAGAGAATGCGTGTGAGCGTTTTTGGCGTGGCCTTGGTCACCGCGCTCGGTTTGTCCCTCACCGCCGCCGACGCGCAGATGCGGCCGATGGCGAGCGTGGGCAACCAGATCGTCGACGTGCCGGAGAAGCCCGGCTATGTGCCGTCGCCGGAAGAGGAGCAACTCGATCCGGCCTTCCGCCGGCAGCCGGTGTATTTCCGCACCAATGAGCCGCCGGGCACCATCATCATCCACACCGATGAGCGCTTCCTGTATCTCGTGCAGGGCGACAACCGCGCGCTGCGCTACGGCATCGGCGTCGGCCGCGACGGCTTCCAGTGGGCCGGCATGCAGAAGGTGAGCCGCAAGGCGGAGTGGCCGGACTGGACGCCGCCGCCGGAGATGATCGAGCGCCAGCCTTACCTGCCGCGCTTCATGGCGGGCGGTCCCGGCAATCCGATGGGGGCCGCCGCGCTCTATCTCGGCTCCACGGTCTACCGCATCCACGGCACCAACATGCCGAACACCATCGGCATGGCGATCTCCTCGGGCTGCTTCCGTCTCGTGAACACGGACGTGCAGGACCTCTTCAGCCGCGTCCCGATCGGGACCAAGGTCATCATCCGGCAGGCGCCGCAGCTTTGAGCCGCGCGTCGGCGCCGCTGATGCGGCGTTCGGCGCCAGAGCCCAATTTGGGGGAAACATGAAGAAATATGCACTCGCGCTGGCCGCCGCCGGCGCCCTGCTGTCCGCCTCGTTCGCGCAGGCCGACACGCTTGCGGATGTGAAGGCCCGCGGTACGCTGAAATGCGGCGTCAACCAGGGCCTGCTCGGCTTCTCCGCCAAGGACGACAAGGGGCAATGGACCGGCTTCGATGTCGATCTGTGCCGCGCCGTCGCCGCGGCGGTGCTCGGCGATGCGTCCAAAGTCGACTACGTGCCGCTCTCCGCCGAGGCGCGCTTCCCGGCGTTGCAGAAGGGCGAGATCGACCTGCTCTCGCGCAATTCGACCTGGACCATGGGCCGCGAGGCGGAACTCAAGCTGCTGTTCCCCGCCGTCTCCTATTATGACGGGCAGGGCTTCCTCGTGCCGGCGGCGAAGAAGGTCGATGGCGCGCTGGAACTGACCAATTCGAAGGTCTGCGTGCAGGCCGGCACCACCAGCGTGCTGAATGCGCGCGACTATTCGAACCAGAACAACCTCGCGCTGGAACTGATCGAACTGCCGGGCGTCAATGAGGTGGTCCAGGGCTACGCCGACGGCAAGTGCGACGTCATCACCACCGATGTCTCGCAGCTCTATGCGCTGCGGCTCAAGCTCGCCAAGCCGGCCGACCACATCGTGCTGCCCGACGTGATCTCCAAGGAACCGCTCGGCCCGGTGGTTCGCCAGGGCGACGACCAGTGGCTCAATGTGGTGAAGTGGAGCCTGTTCGCGCTCATCAACGCCGAGGAGCTGGGCATCAGCCAGGCCACGCTCGACCAGGCGCTGAAGTCGGAAAAGCCGGACGTGAAGCGCTTCGTCGGCACCGAGGGCAGCTATGGCGCGCAGCTCGGCCTCGGCAAGGATTGGGCGGTGCTGATCGTCAGGAATGTCGGCAATTACGGCGAGGTGTTCGAGCGCAATATCGGCACCAACTCCAAGCTCGGCATTCCGCGTGGCATAAACCAGCTGTGGAGCACCGGCGGCATCCTGTACGCCCCGCCGATCCGCTGAGATTGCTGGATCGCGACATCAAGCCGGCGGCCGTGAGGTCGTCGGCTTTTTGCATGTCCGGCGCCTACTCGCCGCGCCATTGCGGCGTGCGCTTGGCGAGGAAAGCCTCGATGCCCTCGCGAAAATCCGCGCTGCCATAGGCGAGGCGGATGAGGTCCGAGCCCTCGGCCACGGGATCGCGGGCGAGCCGCAGAAGCGCCTCCTTGGTGGCGCGCAGGGTGAGCGGGGCGTGCCCGGCAAGGCGGGTGCAGATCTCCGCGATCCGCGCGTCCAGCTCTTCCGGCGGGACGATGGCGACATAGCCGGCCGGCATTTCCTCCGCCGTCGGCGTTTCCGCCAGCAGCAGCATGCGCTTGACCATGCCGACCCCGAGCGTCGCGCTCAGGCGCCGCAGGTTCGAGGTCGAGAGGCAGTTGCCGAGCGTGCGGGCGATCGGCACGCCGAAACGGGCGCCGGGCGTCGCCAGCCGGAGGTCGCAGGCATTGGCGATGGCCATGCCGCCGCCCACCGCCCAGCCCTCGACGACGGCGAGCGTCGGCACCGGCAGCGCTTCCAGCGCGCTTATGTAGTGCTCGATCTTGCGCTCATAGGCGATGGCGTCGTCGCCCGAGGTGAAGGCGCGGAACTGCTCGATATCCGTGCCGGCGACGAAGGCCCGCCCGCCGGCGCCACGCAGCACCGCGACGCGCACCGCGCGGTTGGCCTCGATGGCGCCGCAGGCCTCGGCGAGCTCCTCATACATCCGCCAGGTCATGGCGTTGCGGGCGGCGGGGCGGTCGAAGATCAGGCTGGCGACCGGTCCGTCGATGCTGAGCCGCACGCGGCCCTCGGGGGCATCGGACGTGGCGGCGGTGGAGGCGTTCATGGGGCGGGATTCCAGTGTGTCGGGTCCTGCCAGCTTAACTCTCCCGCTGCTGCCGGCCATCCCTTGAACGGGGCCGCCTTACGCCGTGCGGCCCGGAAGCGGGCTCGCCTTGCCCTCGGCGGTGCAGCGCCGGTCGAAATCGGCCTGTGCGGCGGCGATGACCCTGGTATTGGCCTGCGCCCAGCGGCCGAGCGCCATCACCGGTTCGCGCAGCGAATGGCCGAGATCGGTGAGTTCGTAATCCACGCGCGGCGGGATCGTCGGGAAGACCGTGCGGCGGACCAGCCCGTCGCGTTCCAGTCCGCGCAGGGTGAGGGTGAGCATGCGCTGCGAGATACCCTCGATCATGCGCTTCATCTCGTTGAAGCGGCGCGGTCCGCCGGCCAGCAGCATGACGATCAGCACGCTCCATTTGTCGCCGACGCGCGCGAGCAGGCGCGAGACCTCGCGGCAGCCCTCGCTCTGGAAATGTTGATGTTCCTCAGTCACTTCGATGTGCCTCGGTATGAAGAGTGTGCGTTCTTGCGGGATATAGGGACAGGCACCTAATTAGTCCAGGTAACAAATCGTAACCGGGCAAGGATAACCCCTGCACATGACCCAACGCACCCTGCTTCACATCGATTCCTCCATTCTCGGCGATCATTCGGTCAGCCGGCAGGTGAGTGCCGCCGCCGTGGCTCGTCTGACCGCCGCCGATCCGGCGCTCGCGGTGGTTCGCCGCGACCTCGCCGCCGACCCGCTGCCGCATGCCACACCCGCCTCCATGCCGGCCGACCACCCGCTGTCCGGCGGCAAGGGCGATGCGGTGAGCCAGCAGGCGCTTGACGAGTTCCTCGGTGCCGATGTCGTCGTCATCGGCGCGCCGATGTACAATTTCTCGGTTCCCACCCAGCTGCGCGCCTGGATCGACCGTATCCTCGTGCCCGGCAAAACCTTCGCCTATGGCGCGGACGGCCAGCGCGTCGGCCTTGCCGGGGCCAAGCGTGTCGTCATCGCCCTGGCGCGTGGCGGCCGTTACGACGACCCGGCCTTCGCGGCCGCCGCCGAGCACGCCGAGACCTATCTGCGCTGGGTGTTCAACTTCATCGGCGTCGAGCCGGAGTTCATCCGGGCCGACGGCATCTCCGCCGGCCAGCGCGAGGAGGCGCTGAGCGGGGCGCTCAGGAGCGCGGGCGAGCTGAAGGCAGCGTGAAGATGGCTTGATCGGGCCCGGCGCGGCTTGTATCGCAGGGGCATCGACAGACCGGCGGCACGGGGGCACTGGCGCCTCCTGCCGGGCCACCAGCGAGAGTTGCCGCGCATGACACTTGGTCTCAAAGCCGCCCAGACGATCCTCTCCACCGCCCTCGACACCTGCCGGAAAGGCAACTTCAAGCCGATGGCGATCGTGGTGCTCGACGCGCGCGGCGCGGTGAAGGTCTCTGCCGCCGAGGACAGCACCAGTCTCAAGCGTTTCGAGGTCGCCCATGGCAAGGCCTTCGGCGCGCTCTCGCTCGGCATGGGCTCGCGTTCGATCTTCAAGCGGGCGAAGGAGCAGGCCTTTTTCGTCGCGGCGGTCAGTCATGTCGCGGGCGGCGCGCTGGTGCCGGTGCCAGGCGGGGTGCTCATCCGCGACGCGGCGGGCGAGGTGATCGGCGCCGTCGGCATCTCGGGCGATACGTCCGAGAATGACGAGGCGGCGGCCATTGCCGGCATCGAGGCGGCGGGCTTCAAGGCGGATCCCGGCGCCGACTGAAGTCGCCATCGGTATAATAATCATCACGCAGGGGGCGCCGGGCGGGAACGCTGGGCGCCCCTTCTGCGTTAATGACCGCCGCGAATCCGTCGTACTCCAGTCCAGCGCCTGATATCCCGCCCTATTGTCGACGGAATTCGTTCAGGCGGCATTCATTGACCGGCTGTAAAGCTGCGGTCATGGATCGTATCCTTGGAGGATATTCAAATGAAAAAGATCGCCATCGCCGTCGTCGCCGCGGCTACTCTCGTCACGTCGAGTGTCGCTCCCGCGATATCTGCGCCCTTCGGTCGTGGAGAACTGTCGGTTCCCGGCTCGACCGTGGAAAATGTGCAGTATCGCCCCGCCTACCGCCAGGGGTATCGGCAGGGATATCGCCATGGCTACTACAGGCACGGCGGCTACCACTATTACAACGGCCATCGCGGCTATAACTACTACCGTCCCGGCTATCGCCAGTACAATGGCTGGTGGTTCCCGGCCGGCGCCTTTGCGGCCGGCGCGATCATCGGCGGTGCGATCGCCGCGCAGCAGCAGCCGAGCTATGGTGGGCCCGTCAGCGGACACGTGCAGTGGTGCGCGAACCGTTACCGCTCCTACCGCGCCTACGACAACACCTTCCAGCCGAACTACGGCCCGCGCCAGCAGTGCGTCTCGCCCTATTGATGGCGATTTGGCATGGGCGTGATCGGGGGCAAGCGGTGGCATCAAACTGACCCCGTCCGGTCTTCGGCTTCCGTGCCGGCTTGAAACGAAGAACCCTCGCGCGGCGCGGCCGGCGAGGGTTTCTTTTTGCATCGGTGCCGAGTGGCGCCGTCGGCGCATGCGCCGGGCGCCCGTTTTCCCGGTCCTGAAACGCATCTGGAAGCCATGGTAGCGGGAGAGGGACTTGAACCCCCGACCCCAGGATTATGATTCCCGTGCTCTAACCAGCTGAGCTACCCCGCCATGGCGGACCGGCGCGAGGCCGATCTGCAGAGTGGCGCGATATAAGGAAGGGGGCCCGATGGTGTCAAGGCGGCAGGCTCAACCTCGGTGCGCTTTCCCCGTCTCGCGTCACCAATGCGCCGCTGCCGGACGGCCTTCCAGCACTTCCTCGATCCGGCGTCGCGTCGGGGTGGTGGTGCCGGCGGGAAGCGCGTGCGGCGCGAAGAAGGCGAGCTCGGCGATCTCGCGGTTCGGCACGGTTGGGCGGCCCTGTACGAAGCGCTCGATGACATAGACCGCGACATGGTCGCGGCGGGCGAGATTGAGGTTGAGCAGCAGGCCGTGCAGGCGCGGGGGCGCGCCGAGCTGCACGGCGGTCTCCTCCGCCAGCTCGCGTGCGAGCGCCTGTTCCGCCGTCTCGCCGACCTCGACGCCGCCGCCCGGCAGATGCCAGCCCGGCACATAGGTGTGGCGAATCAGGAGGATTTCCCCGGCCTCGTTGATCACCAGCGCCTTGACGCCCAGCGTCATGCCGCGGGTCAGCCGGCTCCAGCGGTGGAGGAGGCGGGCGAGCAGCCGACGCGAGGGAGAGCGGTTTTGCACGTCCACAGGTGATGGCGCGCATTCCATCTGCGGGCGGGGGCTGGTATGGAAACCCTCGTGTTTGTCCTCGCCCATCTCACCGATGCCCATCTGGGGCCGCTGCCCCGCGCCAGGTTCGCCGAGCTCGCCGGCAAGCGGGCGCTGGGCGTGCTGAACTGGCGGCGCGGCCGGCAGCACCGATTCAACATCGCCACCATCGACCTGCTGGTGGCCGACATCAAGGCGATGGCGCCCGATCACATCGCGGTGACGGGCGACCTCGTCAATGTCGGGCTCGCCGCCGAGTTCGCCACCGGGCTGCATTTTCTCAAATCGCTGGGCGACGGTCAGGACGTGACCGTGGTGCCCGGCAATCACGATGCCTATGTCCGCTCCACCGCGCATCATTCGCTGCTGAACTGGGGCGACTACATGCGCGGTGACGGGGTGAACGGCGACGTCACCGCCGAGAAGGCGTTTCCCTTCGTGCGTCGCCGCGACGGGGTGGCGCTGATCGGCGTGTCGACGGCGGTGCCGACGCATCCGTTCATGGCGACCGGCAAGGTTGGCAAGGAGCAGCGCGCGCGGCTCGCCCATGTCCTCGACGAACTGGCGGCGGAGGGGGTGTTCCGCGTCGTTATGATCCATCACCCGCCCTGCGGCCTGCGCGCCGGCCACAAGCGGCTGATCGACGAGGAGGCCGTGCGCGACGTGTTTGCCCGGCACGGCGCCGAACTCGTCATCTGCGGCCACGATCACGTACCGATGGTGGAGATGCTGCCGGGCCCGAATGGCGGCCTCGTGCCGGTGGTCGAGGCGCCGTCCTTCGCCGCCGGGCCCGAGGATCGTCACTGGCCGGGCGGCTACCACCTCTACCGCATCGAGCGGGTGGACGATGCGGCGTTTCCCTGGCGCTGCACGCTGGAGGCGCGGGGCTTCCAGCGCGGCGATGCCAGCGTGGACACCCGCACCGTGCGGGTGCTGACGACCCCGCTCAGCGGACGCTGACCGGCAGGCCGAGCAGCGCGGCGACGCCGACCATGGCGAGCGCGCCGGCGATGACGCCCAGAATGAACACGCCGACACGTCCCGGCCGCGCGGGTTCGGCCGGAGGGGCGGGCGCGGGGTGGTGGGGCAGGGGATGCGGCTCGGGCGGCGCCTCATTCTCCGGCGCGGAGGCGGCGGCCACCATGGCCTGCTCGCGGGCGATCAGCCGGCGGGCGACATAGCGCGTCACCGCATCGACGATGTCGTGCGGGTTGGTGCTCTCCGCCAATACCCGGCGTCCGGCGCGGGTGTCCTGCAGGAAGCGGTAGGTGCGGCGGTCGCGTCCGAGCGTGACATGCGCGACCATGTCGACGAACAGGCGCGGCGTCTCGCCAGGCATGAGGCCGCGGTCGAACAGGTCGGCATGTTCGAGCGGCACCTCGGCGAAGATCGGCTCCAGCATCTCGTTGAGCATGGACAGGCGCGCGAGACTGGCGTCGCGCAGTTCGACGATGACGCCTGAACGCTCGGCGGCTTCCAGCCGGGCAGTGCGGATTGCCTCGCGCAGCGACAGGCCCGGCGTCTCGCCGCGAAGGTGGTTCTGGTCGTCCATCCTCCGCCCCCTCGGCCCGATTGGCCCGCTGTCCGACTTCCCGCCGCCATCCTAGAGGCGGCGGGTTAATGCACGGTTCGTGCGCGGGCGTGTCAGAGCCATGCTGCACGCTTTCGCAGAAGCGACTATGAAGCCCTGAGGGGAGCCTGAACAGCATTGGCGGCCGGGGCCGCTGCGGGCAGACGACGATGAGAAGCTTCGAGATTCCGCCGGGCGTGGTGGCGCCCGACGATTATGAGCCGCTGGCCCGCGAGCGGCTGTCGCCGCAGGCATGGGCCTATTATGCCGGCGGGGTGGCCGACGAGACCACCATCGGCTGGAACCGCGAGGCCTTCGCGCGGCTGAAGCTCGCCTCGCGCGTGCTGACCGCCTTCGAGAGCGGTGGCACCGGGGTGACGTTGTTCGGCCAGCACTTCGAGCACCCGATCCTGCTGGCCCCGGCCGCCCACCACGCGCTGGCTGTGCCGGAGGGCGAGCTGGCGACCGTGGTCGGCGCCGGCGGCGCCAAGGCCGGCATGGTGGTGAGCACCGAATCCGATTTCACGCTGGAAGAGATCGCCCAGGCCGCGCGGCAGTCCTCGCGCCCGTCGCTATGGTTCCAGCTCTATATCCAGCACGACCGCGGGTTCACGGCGGAACTGGTGAAGCGGGCGGAGGCGGCGGGCTATGGCGCGCTGGTTGTGACGGTGGACGCGCCGATCCACTCGCTGCGCAACCGCGAGCAGCGCGCCGGCTATAAGCCGACCAAGCTCTCGCAGCATCCCAATCTGCGTGGCCTGCACACGAGCCATGTCGCCGAGGCGGCGCTGGGCGAGAGCCTGATGTTCCGTGGCTTCCTCGATGTCGCGACCCGCTGGGCCGACATCGCCTGGCTGCGTTCTCTCACCTCGCTGCCGATCCTGCTCAAGGGCATACTGAATCCGGAGGACGCGGAGACGGCGATCCGGCACGGGGTGGACGGCATCATCGTCTCCAATCATGGCGGACGGGTGCTCGACACCGTGCCGGCCAGCATCGAGGCGCTGCCCGCCGTGGCGCGCCGCATCGCCGGGCGTGTGCCGGTGCTGATGGATGGCGGGATCAGGCGCGGCACCGACGTGCTGAAGGCGCTGGCGCTGGGCGCTTCGGCGGTGCTGGTCGGGCGGCCCTATCTCTACGGACTGGCGGTCGCCGGGCCGGCCGGCGTCGCCCATGTATTGCACCTGCTGCGCTGCGAGCTGGAAATCGCCATGGTGCTGACCGGCTGCGCCACGCTCGACGAGATCGGACCGCAGGTGATCTGGCAGCCGGAGGCACCGGGCGAGACTCAGTAAAGCGTCTCGCGGTAGCGCACGAGCATCTCCGCCTGCGTCTCGGCGGTGGGAAGGTTCAGCTGGTCGCGCATCATCTCGCCCATGCTGGGCAGGCTGGCGCGTTCGACACGGCTGGTCGGGTCCCAGGCGCGCGAGCGCATGAACGCCTTTGCGCAGTGCAGATAGGCTTCCTGCACCGTGATCTTGAGCGCCGTGACCGGGCGCTTGCCGTCCACCTCGAAGCGGGCGAGCAGTTCGGCATCGTCGCGGACTTCCGCCGTGCCGTTGACGCGCAGCGTCTCGTCGATGCCCGGCACGAGGAACAGCAGCCCGATGGCCGGGTTGGCGATCAGGTTGGTCAGCGTGTCCAGCCGGTTGTTGCCGGGGCGATCGGGAATGAGCAGCGTCGCGTCGTCCGCGACCTCGACGAAGCCGGGCGCATCGCCGCGCGGCGTCACATCCGCCCGCCCGTCGGCGCCGAAGCTGCCGACCATGACCAGCGGCGACAGGGCGATCAGCGAGCGGCAATGGGTATCGAGCGCCGGCATCACCTTGCGCCGGCTACGCTCGCGCGGCGCGGGGTAGAGCGTCCGAAGCTGGTCGAGGCTGGAGATGCGGGCCATGCGGTTTCCTCAATTCTTGACGATCAGCTGCACGCGGTCGGCGGCGAAGCGGGCTCGTGAATACTGGATCGGCCGGCGCTGCGCATCGCCATTTATCGCGTTCACCACCATGACGGTGCGCCCGGCCGGCAGGCTGAGCAGGCGGCGCTCCTCCTCGTCGGCCGGGCGGGCGGTGATACGGGTCTCCAGCCGGCGGTAATCGCCGAGGCCGAGCGCTTCCAGCGCCCGCGTGACCGAGCCGGTGGAGGCGACAAGGAGGTCGAGATCGCGGCAGCGCGTCGCCTCGTACCAGTGCGAGCCGACGGTGATCGGTACGCCGTCCGCCTCGCGCAGCATGTCGATGCGCAGCACGTCCTGCCCCGGCGTGAGGCGCAGCGCCTCGGCGATGGCGGCACCGGCCGGCTCGATGAGCGAGCGCACCAGCCGCCCGCCCGGCGCGCGGCCTTCGCCCGAGACGATCTCGGAGAAGCGGGTGCGCGCGGCGATGGGGTAGCGGATCGGCGGCTCCTTCACAAAGGTGCCGCGCCCCGGCGTCGCCTCGATGAGCCCCTGATCGGTGAGGATCGCCAGCGCGCGCCGCAGCGTGTGGCGGTTCACGCCGAAGCGCTCGGCCAACTCCATTTCGGTCGGCAGGCGGGAGCCGGCCGCGAGCCGACCCTCGGCGATATCCGCCTCGATGCGCTCGACGATCTGCTTCCACAGCGCCACGCCGGTGCCGCGCGCGGGGCTGGCCGGCGTCCCGTCATTCTCGATGGCCGTCATCGCCGTGTCGTCGCTGTCGATCATGTTTTCCGCCGTCGAGGTGAAAACTGCGCTTGCCTGTTTGTATAGATCATTATACAAAGTCGCCGAAAAGTAAATGACCTTTCGGTACGGCAAGGCCCGGATCCCCGACAATGCCCCCTGAAGAAAAATCGAACATTGGCAATGCCTTGCAGGCAGGGCGCCAAGTGCTCATGGCCATGCTGGCCCGCGCCGTGCCGGCCGAGATCGACGCTGTTCTGGCGGGACTCGCCCCGCTGCCCGGCGCGTCCGATCTGCGCCCGCCGGAGATCGGGTTGGTGATGCTGCGTGGCCGGACCGGCGGCGACGGCGCGCCGTTCAATCTCGGGGAGGCGACGGTCGCCCGCGCCGCGGTGCGGCTCGACAGTGGGGCGACCGGCTTTGCCTATCGGCTCGGGCGCGATGCCGGGGCGGCGCGCAAGGCCGCCATCCTCGATGCACTGTGGCAGGACGCGGCGCATCGTGGCGCAGTGGATGCGGCTCTGGCGCCGGTGCGGGCGCGGCTCGATGCCGAGACAGCGCAGGTGCGGGCGGAGACGGCGGCGACCAAAGTCGACTTCTTCACTCTCGTGCGCGGGGAGGACTGACATGGGCGCGCAATCTCTCAGCGCTGGCTTTGCCGATCCGGTGTTCGACGCCCAGGCGGTGTTCCGCGCGGCGATGTGGGCGCTCGCCCGTCCCGGCCGCGTCGAGCCGGTGAATGCCGGCCTCATGCCGCCCGCTCCGCTGTCGCCGGAAGCGGCGGCGTTGGTGCTGGCGCTGTGTGATTACGAGACACCGATCTGGCTCGATGCGGCACTGGCGGCCGCGCCTGATGTGGCGCAGTTCCTGCGCTTCCACACCGGCGCGTCCATCGTCGACGATCCCGGCGCGGCGCGTTTCGCGCTCATTGCCGACCCGCTGGCGATGACCGATTTCGCGGCGTTCGCGCAGGGCTCGCCGGAATTTCCCGACGCCTCCACCACGCTGATCGTGCAGGTGGCGGGGTTCGGCGCCGCGGGCTTCACCCTTGAGGGGCCGGGCATAGAGGGCACGGTCGGCTTTGCCGCGACGCCGTTGCCGGAGGATCTCGCCGCGCGCATGGCGGCCAATCGGGCGCTGTTCCCGCTGGGCGTGGACCTGCTGCTGGCGGGCGCCGGCGGCGTCGCCGGGCTGCCGCGTTCGCTCACGGTAAGGAAGGGCTGAGCCGATGTATGTGGCAGCCAAGGGTGGCGAAAAGGCCATCCGCAACGCGCATGCCCTGCTGGCGAAGCGCCGGCGCGGCAATGAGGGACTACCCTCGATCACGCTCGACCAGATCGCCCAGCAACTGACGCTGGCGGTCGACCGGGTGATGGCGGAAGGCTCGCTCTATGATGTCGAGCTGGCGGCGCTGGCGGTGAAGCAGGCGCGCGGCGACCTGATCGAGGCGATCTTCCTCATCCGTGCCTTCCGCACCACGCTGCCACGCTTCGGCGCCTCCGTGCCGCTCGACACCGGCGACATGCTGGTGCGCCGCCGCGTCTCGGCAACCTATAAGGACCTGCCCGGCGGGCAACTGCTGGGGCCGACCTTCGACTACACGCACCGCCTGCTCGACACTTCGCTCGGCGGGGAGGGCGGCGAGAACGCGGTGGAGACCGGCAGCGACGCCCCGCTCGCCATGCCGCGCGTGACCGACCTCCTGGGTGCCGAAGGGCTGATCGAGGCGGCGCCGGAAGACGATGGCACCGAGCCCTTCGACATCACCCGCGCGCCGGTGACGTTCCCGGTCGACCGCGCCACCCGCCTCCAGACGCTGGCGCGGGGCGACGAGGGCTATCTGCTGGCGCTCGGCTACTCGACCCAGCGCGGCTATGCCCGCTCGCACCCCTTCGTCGGCGAGATTCGCTTCGGCGATGTCGAGGTGGTCTTCGAGGCGCCGGAGCTCGGCTTCGAGATTTCGCTCGGCACGGTGCAGGTCACCGAGTGCCAGATGGTCAACCAGTTCAAGGGTTCGGCTGAGGTGCCGCCGCAGTTCACCCGAGGCTATGGCCTCGTCTTCGGCCAGTGCGAGCGCAAGGCGATGTCGATGGCGCTGGTCGAGCGGGCGCTACGCTGGAAGGAGCTGGGCGAGGAGCCCGGCAGCCCGGCGCAGGACGAGGAATTCGTCCTCTCCCACTGCGACAATGTGCAGGCGACCGGCTTCGTCGAGCATCTGAAGCTGCCGCATTACGTCGACTTCCAGGCGGAGCTCGACCTCGTGCGGCGCATGCGCGGCGAGCATGAGGCCGAGATGAAGGAGGCCGCGGAATGAGCGCGATGCCGAAATCTTCCATGCCCGACATCACTTACAACTTCGCCTATCTCGACGAGCAGACCAAGCGGATGATCCGCCGGGCGATCCTCAAGGCGATTGCCGTGCCCGGCTATCAGGTGCCGTTCGCCGCGCGCGAGATGCCGATGCCCTATGGCTGGGGCACCGGCGGCGTGCAGGTGACGGCCGCCGTGCTGGGGCCGGACGATGTGCTCAAGGTCATCGACCAGGGTGCCGACGACACCACCAATGCGGTGGCCATTCGCGGCTTCTTCGAGAAGACCGCGCGCGTTTCCACAACCACCGCGACGGCCGACGCCACGGTGATCCAGACCCGCCACCGCATCCCCGAGACGGCGCTGAACGAGAACCAGATCCTCGTCTATCAGGTGCCGATCCCCGAGCCGCTGCGCTTCCTGGAGCCGCGCGAGACTGAGACACGCCAGCTGCATGCGCTCGCCGAATACGGGCTGATGCATGTGAAGCTCTATGAGGACATCGCCCGGCACGGCCATATCGCCACCACCTATGCCTATCCGGTCGAGGTGGCGGGCCGCTATGTGATGGATCCCTCGCCGATTCCGAAATTCGACAACCCGAAGATGGACGACTGCCCGGCCTTGCAGCTGTTCGGCGCGGGACGCGAGAAGCGCATCTACGCCATTCCGCCGCACACCCGCGTGCGCTCGCTGGATTTCGAGGACCATCCGTTCAAGGTGCAGCGCTTCGCCAAGCCCTGCGCGCTGTGCGCGGCGACCGGGGTCTATCTCGACGAGGTGATCCTCGACGATCGTGGCGGGCGGATGTTCGTGTGCTCGGACACCGACTACTGCAACACCCGGCAGGAACAGGGGCATGTCGGCGAGCTGGGCGTGCCGGCGGGTGCGAGCCCCTCACCCCAGCCCTCTCCCCCACGGGGAGAGGGGGTAGAAGGAGCCGCTCTTCACCTCTCCCCGTCGGGGAGAGGTCGGCCCGCAGGGCCGGGTGAGGGGACTGCTTCGGTGGAGCAAGAATGATGACCGAACAACCCCTGCTGATCGCCGAAGGGCTCTCGAAGAATTACGGCGCGCGCATCGGCTGCCGCGACGTCTCGCTGGAGGTCTATCCCGGCGAGGTGCTGGCGGTGGTCGGCGAGAGCGGCTCGGGCAAGTCGACCCTGCTTGGGCTGCTCTCCACCGAGCTCGGCCCCACGGCGGGCCGCGTCTCCTACCGCATGCGCGACGGCAGCCTGCGCGATCTCGCCAGTCTCGGCGCGGCGGAGCGGCGGCTGTTGATGCGCACCGACTGGGGCTTCGTGCGGCAGAACCCGGCGGAGGGGCTGCGCATGGCGGTTTCGGCCGGCGGCAATGTCGGCGAGCGGCTGATGGCGGTGGGCTGGCGCCACTATGGCAACATCCGCGAGGAGGCGCTCGACTGGCTCGCCAAGGTGGAGATTGCCGGCGACCGCATCGACGACGACCCGCGCGCCTTTTCCGGTGGCATGCGCCAGCGCCTGCAAATTGCGCGAAATCTGGTGACCCGGCCACGCCTGGTCTTCATGGACGAGCCGACCGGCGGGCTCGACGTCTCGGTGCAGGCGCGGCTGCTCGATCTCATTCGCGGGCTGGTGAGCGAGATGGGGCTGGCGGTGGTCATCGTCACCCATGATCTCGCCGTGGCGCGGCTCTTGTCGCACCGCCTTGTGGTGATGCGCCACGGCCGGGTGATCGAGACCGGGCTGACCGACCAGGTGCTCGACGACCCGCGCGAGCCCTATACGCAGCTACTGGTTTCCTCGGTTCTGGCGGCGTGAGGGAAAAGGGATGAACATGACCGACAAGACCCCTCACCCCACCCCTCTCCCCCTGGGGGAGAGGGAGCAGGCCGTCCTTACCTCTCCCCAGCGGGGAGAGGTCGGCCCGCAGGGCCGGGTGAGGGGGGAGGAGCCAATCCTTTCCGTCTCCGGCGTCGCCAAGACCTTCATCCTGCATCTGCGCGAGGGCGCGCGGCTGCCGGTGGTGGCGGGCGCCGGCTTCGAACTGTTCGCTGGCGAATGCGTGGCACTCGGCGGACCATCGGGTGCGGGGAAAAGCTCCGTGTTGAAGATGGTCTATGGCAATTACCGCGTCGATGCCGGCCATATCCGCGTGCGCGAGGGCGACGAGGTGGTCGATGTCGCCACCGCCGATCCGCGCCGGCTGATCCGCCTGCGCGAACGCACCATGGGCTATGTCAGCCAGTTCCTGCGGGTCATTCCGCGCGTCGGTGCGCTTGACGTGGTGGCCGAGCCGCTGGTCGGCGACGGCGTCGCCCGCGCGGCGGCGGTGGCGAAGGCCGGCGAATTGCTGGCGCGGCTCAACCTGCCGGAGCGGCTGTGGCAGCTGCCGCCCGCCACCTTCTCCGGCGGTGAGCAGCAGCGCGTGAACATCGCCCGCGGGCTGATCGCCCATCGTCCGCTGCTCCTCATGGACGAGCCGACCGCCTCGCTCGACGCCGCCAACCGGCAGGTGGTGGTCGAGCTGATCGAGGAGAAGAAGCGGTCCGGCGTCGCCATTCTCGGCATCTTTCACGATGCCGAGGTGCGCGAGGCGGTGTGCGACCGGGTGATCGACGTGACGGAATTCGCGAAAGCCGCGTGAAATCGCGGCGTGAGGACGAGATGAGCGAGACGGTTTACGCCAATGCGCGGCTGGTGCTGCCCGACGAGGTGCGGCACGGCCATCTGGTGGTGCGCGAGGGGCGCATCGCCGAGATCGGCGAGGGCAGCGCGCCCCGCTCGGCGGAAGATCTCGCCGGTGACTATGTGCTGCCTGGCTTCGTCGAACTGCACACCGACGCGGTGGAAGGCCATCTCTACCCGCGCCCGCGGGTGATCTGGAACGCCTTCGCCGCCGTCACCGCCTATGACGCGCAGATCGCCGCCTCCGGCATCACCACCGTGTTCGACTCGCTCCGGGTCTGGCCGGACAAGCGGGCGGTGGGCATGGATGGCGACGCGCCGCTGCTTGCCGCCACCATCCGGCAGGTGAGCGAGGCGGGGCTCCTTCGCGCCGAGCATTTCGTGCATCTGCGCTGCGAGGTGGCGGCCGACGGCGTGGTGGAGGATGCGCAGGCGCTGATGGAAAGCGCCGATGTGCGGCTCATCTCGTTGATGGACCACACGCCGGGCCAGCGGCAGTTCGCCACCGAGGATGATTTCCGCGCCTACTACATGAAGAAGAGCGGCATCACGGCGGCGGAAATGGACGTGATCATCGAGAAGCGGCAGGAGGCGCACCGCCTGCATGCCCGGCCGAACCGGGCGCGGCTGGTGGAGCTGGCGCGCGCGCGCGGCATCGTGCTGGCGAGCCATGACGACGCGACGACCGAGCACATCATCGAGGCGGTCGAGGACGGCATCGCCATCGCCGAATTCCCCACCACCGACATCGCGGCGGACGGCTCGCACGCGGTCGGCATCCGCGTGCTGATGGGCGCGCCCAATGTGGTGCGCGGCGGATCGCATGCCGGTAATGTCGCGGCGGAGACGCTGGCGCGTCGCGGGGTGCTCGACATCATGTCTTCCGATTATGTGCCGGGCAGCCTGCTGCTCGCCGCCTTCGACCTGCCGCGCCGGGTGGAGGGGATCTCGCTGCCGCAGGCGGTGGCCATGGTGAGCGCCAACCCGGCCGATGCCGCCAGCCTGACCGATCGCGGCCGGCTGGCACCGGGGCTGCGGGCGGACTTCCTGCGGGTTTCCGACGCCGGGCCGGCGCCGGTGGCGCGGGCGGTGTGGCGCGCCGGGGAGCGGATCGCGTGAATGCCATCGACCGTGGCGGGGAGCGGAAGTTCGACGGCGGCCGGCTTGGGCCGGGCGTGCTGGTTCTGGTGGTCGGGCCGTCCGGCGCGGGCAAGGACACGCTGATCGCCTATGCCCGCGAGCGGCTCGCCGGGCGGGCCGACATCTGTTTCGCGCGCCGGCGCATCACCCGCGCGGTCGACGCCACCGAGAACCACATCGCGGTCGATGACGACGCTTTCGCCCGTGCCGTGGCCGAGGGGCGCTATCCCCTGCACTGGCGCGCCAACGGACTGAGCTACGCGCTCGGCGAGGAAATCGTCAAAGAGATCGCCGGCGGGCGCATCGTCGTCGCCAACGGCTCGCGTGCGACGATCGCTGAGGCGCGCCTGCGCTTCCAGAACGTCAAGGTGGTGCATGTGACTGCGCCGCCCGAAGTGCTGGCGGCGCGCATCGCCGCGCGCGGCCGAGAGAGCGGCGAGGAGGTGCTGGCGCGCCTCGCCCGAGAGCCCATGCTCGCCGCTCCGCCGGAACTGCGCATCCTCAATGTCGACGCGGTCGATGCCGCCGGCGAGCGTCTGGCGGCTTTCTTGAGGGGGCTCTAGGCGCCCTCAAACGAAAAAGGCCGGGCAACTGGCCCGGCCGTGATCGTCAGTCAAAGAAAAAGGGCGCCGGCTTACTGCCGGTACTGCTGGATTCGGGTGGTGCGCAGCCCGGCGAGGCCGTGGCGGTCGATGGAAGCCTGCCAGGACAGGAACTCTTCCGTCGTCAAAGTATAGCGCTTGCATGCCTCCTCGAGACTGAGGAGACCGCCTCGGACGGCGGCGACGACTTCCGCCTTGCGGCGGATAACCCACCGCCGGGTGCTTGGCGGGGGCAAGTCGGCAATGGTTAACGGACTTCCGTCCGGTCCGATTACATATTTCACCCTCGGACGATAGGGCTCGTTCATGATACGCTCACTCAATACACAGCATCAATATGAGCATGATACCTGCCGAGCTTTAAATATTTCCCTAAGCGAATCACGGTCTGGTGAAGCCGATACGTGTAGTGCTTCGTTAATATTTACGAAGGGGTCTGTTTACGATTGGTTCCGCAGGGGAATGCACGCGGGCAGGCGGTGAGCCCTTATCTCCGTCGACAGGGTTCATAGATGCGCCACGGTGTCCTATATAAGGACGCTGCCGTGCCCATCCGTCCTGTGCCCCGTCACCTTGCGCCCCATCGGTCCGCCGCGTCCATGATCCGTCTCGACGACACTTCCCGTTCCCCGAGCCAGACCCGCGTGGTGGTGGCGATGTCGGGCGGCGTGGATTCCTCGGTCGTCGCCGCGCTCTACGCGCAGGCGGGCTACGATGTCGTGGGCGTGACGCTCCAGCTCTACGACCATGGCGAGGCGATGCACCATCGCCCCGGCGCCTGCTGCGCGGGGCAGGACATCTATGATGCGCGCATGGTGGCCGAGAAGCTCGGCATCCCGCATTACGTGCTCGACTATGAGAGCCGCTTCCGCCAGGCAGTGATCGAGCGCTTCGCCGACGCCTATGCGGCCGGGGAAACGCCCATCCCCTGCGTCGACTGCAATCGCACGGTGAAGTTCCGCGACCTCCTGGAGACCGCGCGCGACCTCGGCGCCGATATCCTCGCCACCGGCCATTACGTCACCAGCCGCGCGCTGGGCGACGGGCGGCACGGCCTGTTCCGTCCGCTCGACGAGAACCGCGACCAGAGCTATTTCCTCTACGCCACCACGCAGGAGCAGATCGACATGCTCCGCTTCCCGCTCGGCGAGACCACGAAGCCGGAAGTGCGGGCGCTCGCGGAGGGCTTCGGTCTGAAGGTGGCGGACAAGCCGGACAGCCAGGACATCTGCTTCGTGCCCAACGGGCACTACACCTCCATCGTCGAGAAGCTGCGCCCCGAGGCGGCCGAGCCGGGCGAGATCGTGCATCTCGACGGGCGGGTGCTCGGCCAGCACGCCGGCGTGATGCGCTACACCATCGGCCAGCGCAAGGGGCTCGGCATCGCCTCGTCCGAGGCGCTCTATGTGGTCGGCATCGACGCCGCGCGGCGGCGCGTCGTGGTGGGGCCGCGCGCGGCGCTCGGCGTCACCGCCATCCGCGTCGACGAGGTGAACTGGCTCGGCGACGAGACGCTGGAAGAGGCCGCAGCCGCCGAGAAGGAAATCCATGTGAAGGTGCGCTCGGCCCGTGCGCCGGCGCCCGGCCATCTCGCCCGCGCGGAAGATGGCACGGTGGAGGTGCATCTGCACGCCGCCGAGGAAGGCGTGGCGCCGGGACAGGCCTGCGTCTTCTACGAGGATGGCGGGGCGGGGGCCCGGCTGCTCGGCGGCGGCGTGATCCGCCGGGCACGCGAGCCCTTCACGGCGCTGACACGCGATGTAGAGATGATGGCGCGTTCGGCGTAAAGCATCTGAGTCGAACGTGGACTGGTTGGGCGAGCAGGCAGGGGAACTTCCATGACGACCGATCTTGACCGCGCCACTGTCGAGGAAGCCTATGCCCGCTGGGCGCCGGTGTACGACGTGGTATTCGGCGCCGTCTTCGAGGCTGGCCGCAAGGCGGCGATCAAGGCGGCGGAGAAGATCGGCGGCCGCATCCTCGATTTCGGTGTCGGCACCGGCCTTGCCCTGCCGAACTACAAGCGCACCAACCGCCTCGTCGGCGTCGACATCTCCGAGCCCATGCTGCAGAAGGCCCGCGAGCGGGTGAGGAAGGACAAGCTCCACCATGTCGAGGGGCTGGTCCTCATGGACGGCGCGCATATGGGCTTCGCCGACGATTCCTTCGACGTGGTGATTGCCCAGTTCGTCATCACCGTGGTGCCTCAGCCGGAGGAGACGCTGGACGAAATGGCCCGCGTGCTCAAGCCCGGCGGCGAGATCATCCTGGTGAACCATCTCGGCGCCGAGGATGGGCCGCGCGCGGTGTTCGAGAAGTGGTTCGCCCGCAAGGCGCGCAAGCTCGGCTGGCGGCCGGAGTTCCAGTTCGCCCGCCTGCGTAACTGGGCGGTGCAGAAGGGCACGGTGGACCTGCCGATCGCGAAAGATGTCGGGCTCGGCATGTACACGCTGGTGCGCTTCCGCAAGCGGACCGAGGCGGAGATGGCCGCGCAGACCGATACCGGGGCGGTTGCGCTGGCGGGATGAGGCGCTGCCGGGCGTCAGTTGCCGGCGGCGAGAGCGGGAATTACTTTGTCGCGAGATTACTTTCGCGCGTTGCCACGTGGCGGGGCGTGTGTCATCGTCATTGAAGATAGATTATAATCGTCTCATCATCTTATTTAACTGGACCGATATATGTCGTCCCCTGTTACTGTCATGCTGCTTCTCAAGCGCATGGACTGCAATGACGGAGTCTTTTCCTACTGCCAAACTGTAATCGAGGGGCTCAGGGCGCGCGGCGACCATGTCGTCATCGTTTCCGGGCCGGTGACCAAGACTGCCGAGTCCGAATTCAGATACCAGCGCGTGAAGGACAATGTCCTCGACTGGATCGTTCTCCCAAAAATTCAGTCACCTTATAATATTCCGAAATCGATATTTAATATCGTGAAGGTCGTCCGGAAATATAAGGTCGATGTCATAAGCCCGCAGGGTTTCGCCATTTCGCCGATCGCCCGCATCGTCGGCACATTGACCGGGCGTCCGGTCGTGCTCAACTACCTTCCGTCGCTGGTGGGAAAGCTGGGCATGGAGACGCAGGGCGACAGCCGCAGGAAGGAGATGCAGGTCAAGCTCCTGTCGCGGGTGACGTTTCCCGACAAGTTCATCGCCATTTCGCGTGAGATGGAAACGTTTTTCATCGACGTTTGCGGTATTGCAAAGAGCAAGATCGAACTGATCTCCACCGGCGTCGATGCGGACTTCTTTACCCGTCCCAGCGACGAACAGCGCAAGGCCGCGCAGGCACGGCTCGCGATCCCGCCCGGGCACATCGTCTGTTCGCTGGTGGCCCGGCTGAACTTTGTGAAGGGGCACGACGTGGTCATCGAGGCCGCGCGGATCCTTCGCCGCGACCGACCCGATCTCAAGCTGCTGTTCCTGTTCGGTGGCGGCGGCGACCAGGAGGCCGAGATCAAGCGTCTCGCCTTTCAGGACGCGGCGGATGAGCAGACGTTCCGCTTTCTGGGCTTCGGCTCCAATGAAGGGGTGCGTGACATCTTCTGGGCCTCGGACATCTTCCTGCTGCCGAGCCGCTACGAGGGCTTCGGCCTCGTGGTCGCCGAAGCCATGCTGTGCGGCTGCGTGCCGATCCGTACCCGCACCGGCGGCGCTGCTGAGCAGATCATCGAGGGCGAGACCGGCTTCACGATCGACATGGACGACGCGGCAGGACTGGCGCAGCGCATCGCGGCGCTGGGCGATCCGGAACTGCGGGCGAAACTGGGCGCGAACGCCGCCCGGCACGCGGCGGTCGCCTTCTCCAAGAGCCGGATGATCGAGCGCACCTCCGAACTCTTCCGCGCCGTTGCGCGGCGCGGGGACTGATCGGCCGCGCTCACTCCCACCACACCGCCGGCCCCACGGGCACGATGCCGGTCGGGTTGATGGTCTTGTGGCTCTCGTAATAGTGCCGCTTGATATGGGTGAGGTTCACTGTCCCGGCCACGCCGGGCAGGGCGTAGAGCGCTTTCACGAAGCGCGACAGGTTCGGGTATTCGACGATCCGGCGGATGTTGCACTTGAAGTGGCCGACATAGACCGGGTCGAAGCGGATCAGCGTGGTGAACAGGCGGATATCCGCCTCGGTGAGCTGATCGCCCAGCAGCCATTGTCGGCCATCGAGCCGCGCTTCCAGCTCGTCCAGCATGGCGAACAGCGCAGTGACGGCTTCGTCATAGGCGGCCTGCGTGGTGGCGAAGCCGGCCTTGTAGACGCCGTTGTTCACCGCGTCGTAGACCCGCGCATTGAGCGCGTCGATCTCGCTGGCGAGTGCGGCCGGATAATAGTCGTGCCGGTCCGGCGTGAAGGCGCCGAAGGCCGCATTGAACATGCGGATGATCTCGGCGGATTCGTTGCTCACGATGGTGGCGCGCTTCCTGTCCCACAGCACCGGTACGGTGACGCGGCCGGAATAGGCCGGGTCGGCCGCCGTATAGACCTCATGGAGCCGCTGCTTGCCGAGCACGGCATCCGTCGTGGCGCCTTCGGTGCGGCGGGCGGCATGGTCGGCGAACACCCAGCCTTCCTCGCCCATGAAGGGATCGACCACCGAGACCGAGATGACGTCTTCCAGCTGCTTCAGCTTGCGGAAGATCAGCGTGCGGTGCGCCCAGGGGCAGGCATAGGAGACATAGAGATGGTAGCGCCCGGCCTCGGCGGGAAAGCCTGCCTCGCCCGTGGGGCCCGCCGCGCCGTCGGACGTGACCCAATTGCGGAAGCTCGACGCCTTGCGCACGAAGCGACCGCCGGTGCTCGCGGTATCGTACCATTTGTCGACCCATTGGCCGTCGACCAGCAGTCCCATCGTGCGTCCTCCCGTTTCGCCCAGGCTAGGTGACCGACTCATAACTTCGCAGCCAGATGCGGATTGATGCGAGTTGGATCGAGGCGAGGAAATTGTCGTCTCGCTTGTCGTAGCGGGTGGCGACGGCCCTGAAGTGTTTGAGCTTGTTGAAG